>JAZNBK010000064.1:0-49213 GCA_045587025.1 Eubacteriales bacterium | reverse complement strand
ACCGCTTGGCCTCCGACTTCGTTTTGGGACGATAATATCGTGGTGCCACCCAAATTCAATGCCAAAGCATTCTCGTTTCTCCGTCATACCTACATATGCGCTATCCTTATACGGTTATAGCTCCGTCGACTGCTACTCGCTCTCGCTTTCGGTCGCCCTCATAAGTCCATTCATATCCTTCTATCTGCTGTACTCACACCAAACGACAGCTCTCTGTAAGAATCAAATGGATACTACTAATCTTAATCACAGGTTTAATATTGAATTAAATAGATAATAGCACTATAAAAGCAATTTGTCAAGAGTTTTTTCGCTTTTATTTTTTGGAAAATAAAAGGGGGTCCCAACGATTAGGTTGAAATCCCCTTCATTTTTATAAGTTAAATTAACCAACGATACCGGAACGCTCGATACCTTGTACCAGATATTTCTGGCAGAAGAGGTATACTATAACGAGAGGCAATATAATCATAATACCTGCGGTGTTCCTGATAGCGGTGTAGTAGAGCGACTGACCTGCATAGGTTGTCTCAAGTGAGAGAGGAATCTCTACTATGTCAGGCATAAGAACGTATTTGCTCGACGTCGGCAAGAACAATTCCGTATAGAAGTTATCCGTCCACTGCCACGAGAATGAGAACAGGAATATAGTAATCATCATGGGCACTGAAAGCGGAATAATAATCTTGAAGAACGTGTTCATAACACCCGAGCCGTCAACGTATGCGGATTCTTCGAGCTCGTCGGGAATTCCGCGGAAGAACTGTCGCATCATAAATATGTAAAGACCGTTCTTAAACGCAAGTCCCGTAGCCGAAATAATCAGCAATGGACTGAAGGTGTTAAGCAAGCTAAACGTCTTTCCTGTCAGAAGCTCAAACAATCCGGGTATATTCGCTCCCTGCAAGCCACCGATATCGAAATATCTGAAGTGCATAGAGAAAGAGAGCTTCAAGGTGTCGTGAGGAATTATCATCGTAAGGACAACTAATATCAATACCCACTTGTTACCCTTGAATTTAAACTTAGCAAGTCCGTATCCAACCAAGCAGCTAACGAAAGTCTGCAAAAGCGCGCATGAAATCGAAAGAATTGCCGTATTGAAAAACGCAGCCATATAATTGTTATCAACGAATATCGCCTTGTAGGTACCGAGTGTGAAATGCTTCGGAATAATACGAACGGTAGTATCAACGAAATCCTCAGGCCCCATAAAGGAGTTTGCAATCTTCGAGAAGAAGGAGAACAGGATTACGTATGAAATACCGACCATCAAAACGAATCGGAAGATATAAAATACGATGTTCGTCCAGAAATACGAAGAAAGCAATTTCGCCTTCAGACGTGTTGCGAGGGGGGTTCTGCCTTCAAAATCCACACGGATTTTGTTTTTGGTCTCTTTTGTAACTTTAGGCATATCTGCCATCTTTTGAGTATCCATTCCCATCCCCTCCTTAATCACGTTTTTGATAGAATACGTACGACGAAGCAATCAATGCAACAACACCGATAATCGCCATAATAACTACGAAGTATATCCATGACATCGCGGTTGCAAGCTCGCGTCCTGCGTCATATTTTCCTGCGATATAGGTCATAACAATATTAGATTCCGACGTAAACGAGTCGATAATCGTATACACGCCGTTTACCAAAATCATAGGGCTTATCATCGGGAAGGTGATTTTCCAGAACGTTTCCCAAGCGGTTGCCCCCTCTATCTCACATGCCTCATAAATAGCGGGCGAGATAGATTGCAAGCCGGCAAGGAATATAAGCATCTGAACACCTGAACGGTTAATGATACCGTAAATATCGTTAACAAGATTTACGACGTAATTAACAAGTCCCGTACCAACCTTCATGTTGGCAAATAGCTTTTGAATATCCATTACCGAAATTATCTGGTCGGTGGTATTCATACCCGAGCCCGTATTGATTTCTCCTTCTCCCATCGTCTCGCTCAGGGTATCTGCTACGTTTATCGCATCCATAAGACCTGTGGACAGAATAACGGGGATGAAGAAAATAGCGCGGAACGCTGCGCGTCCAAGCATTTTTTGATTCAAAACAACCGCTATAAACAAGGAGAATATTACGATTGCAGGTACGTCAAATATCAGCTGCTTAATTCCGGATACAAGGGTTTTTACAAACTCAGCGTCAGAAAATAGCGCATCCTGATAGTATTTAAGTCCTGCGAATTCGAGGGCAAAGCCACCGCCCTTCGTCGGCTTGATAGTATTAAAGCTGAACCAAATAGAATCAAGCACGATAGGCAGGTAAAGAAGTATAACTCCGAGCACGAAGGGCAGTACGAATATCCAGCCCGAACGCGCCTTTCGCTTGTCAAGCGAGGCGGAGGCAAGCTTTGGCAATTTTAATGTTTTATTCATTTTTTATCCTCCTCCTCACTTGTTATCTATTCTGACATACTGGTAAGACGGAATTTCATACTCAACGCCGTCAATATTTACCCTTACGTCGAAAATGTTGTAGTTCAAAACAAAGGTTACTCTCTTGGTTTCGGGAGAATTCTTTGCTTCGTCTGAATAGGTTACCATTACGATTCTTTCATCGTTCAGAGTGTAATCGGTAGAAACGTAATTTTCTTTATCCGTAGATATAGAATCGGTTTTATTGAAGTTGTAATCGATTTCTACGGTATCGGCTATAACGTCCTCATCTCCGTGGAAGATACAGTCGGCGAGAACTGCCGCTATCTCGTTAATAGTAGCTTCATCGACCAAAAGCTCTTCCTTGATATCATAGTTGATAATATCTCCGAGAGTCGCCTTAAGCTCCTCTTCGCTTGCGCCGTCGACGATCATCTTATCAATCTGATACATCTTCTCTCTCGTGAGAGCTATCTTCTCTGCCTTGATACGATCGCTGTTTATAATTTCGAGAATCGTCTCTTCTATATCAATAGTCGTGATCTCGTCTGCAATAACGATATAAATTTCGTTCTTCTGAAGCTCAGTCAGCTCCTTGCCGATAAATTCCTCGATAGAAGCGTAGAGTCCCTCAAGGTCAACCAATACGCCAACCTTCAAGCCGGTTTCCATCTTGAACTTATTGCAATCACCGCCACTTGTGTAAACGGAAACGATTTCAGCGAGCATTTCATCGGAATATTCGCTGAAGTTCTCCTTCAAATATTCATTCATCTTGCTTCTGCTAAGCGATTTAAGGGTTGAGTTATGCGTTTTAAGCTTTTGATAAAGCACGAGCTTTTCTCTGTATTCGCCCAGCTTGTCGTCTCTTGCGTCATTTATCGCGTTGGCGACTGCCAGATAAATTGCCTCGGAAAGCTTATTATCATTAGCGAGAATCTCTCCCTCGTTGGGGATACGTTCGCCCATGAGGAACTGATGGTCAACGATAATCGAGGTCTGAAGATCTCCGAGCGCTTCATTCATATCGTTATACTGCTTAACTATCTCGTCGAACCAGATGTCGAAGCGTATCGAATAATATTCGCTCCAACGGTCATCCTGCTTCATAAGCGAAGCGTTACGGTAAGAAAGGAGATAGTAAAGCGTCGCGCCGTTCTCAATCGTCTTGAGAAGGTTGTAGTCAGTGCTTCCCGACTCGTTGATAGGAGCGCCCGCGAAGTTCTTGTATCCGTGTAATACCATTCCGTAGAAAGGCACGGATGCTGCTGCGTAACGATAGTTACTTGCATCAAGCGGAGCTTCAAGAATGTGGTCTGCATACTTAACTGCGTAAATATTACCGCCGTTCGTCATTACAGAACCAAAATCCTCTTCAATCCTTGCAAAGAGGTCAAGAATCTCTTCCTTCGAGTCGTTACGGTTCAAAGGATTATCCTTATCAAAGTTGGAATTCAACTCGCCACCGAGTGTTCCGACGGAAATTCCTGTCGGTTCAAACTTCTGATATTTAGAAACGAACTTAGGATAGTAATTCTCTATTCTGTTCGCCGATACGCAAAGCTCGAAATAGTTATTGATAGTCTGATATACCGCATTGTAGGTACGTCTGCTGGTATATTTGTTATCAACGGTTTTCGCGCCTATATCCTTAATCTTCACGCCGTCAAAGCTAGCGTCCTTTGCAACGTAGAGGAAATCGAAATCGGGATATACTCCAAAATCCTTTTCCTTTGAGTACTCGATAAGGTCCTTAAATCCGGACGATCCGCCTACGCTGCTCTGCCACTTCACCTTGCTCGGATAAGTGGAAACCATACCGCCGTTAGCAAAGCCGGTGAGCTTGAAGTTAACATTCAAGATTCCTGCCGACGCCAAATCGTCGTACATTACCTTGATATCCTCAAAGGTCGTAAGAGGTGTATCTACAGATACAGGCATCGAAAGAATTTTCTGAATAGTTTCAATCGAACCGAACGATTCAATGTAAAGCGGGATCTGCGACTTAACGTCTGCGTTTGTAAAGCGTGTTATAATTCCTTTGTTTTCGAGATAATCACGGTACGCCTGAGCCATACCAACCCAAGAAGCAGAAGAATAATACGTATCCATCTGACCCAAATTCTGCATCTTCTGAGCAACGGCATCATCAGCAAGCATAATAATCTTGGTGCGATAGCTTCCGGTATACTTACGCTCAGAAACGACCGTCCATTCGTTCGTTCCTCCCTCAGAAGTAGCTCCATCAATGCTGTAAGTATCCTTAGGTCTTGGATAGAAGGTCGTATATACCGACGCATATTTATGCTTCGTCGAACCCGACTCAATAGTTATATCTGCGAGCGCGTCGCCCTCCTCAAGGATAGCGAAATAACCTGTCTTCTCGGTAGTAACATTTTCAAGATCTGTAGTGCTACGATAAATCTGCGTTCCTACCATACCGTAAACAGGCATTCTTATAGGACTTCGCGTTTGTCTTGCAATGTCGTAATATGCAAAGTCACTTCCGTAAACACTTCCTGACCAAGAAAGGTTGATTTTTTCCTTTTCATTATAGAGGTCGGCGAAATCAAAGATAGCGCCGCTTCCGTCGGGATAGAAAATATAACCTTCATTATTCATATCGGCAGAGCCGAAATAAGAGAGAGGGCTGATAGATTCAAGTGTAAATTCCGTTTCATCAAAACGAATACTGTTAGCGGGAACCCTGATGTTTAATGAACCGTCTTTTTCGTCAATGGTATACTCGATAGCTACCTTGAAGAGCGGCGTTACCACGTCTTCTACTACGTATTCCGTTTTTGCATGGTCCTCATCCAAATCGTCATATCCGTAGTCGGGAGCAAACGTGCGTATATAAGACTCCAAAAGGTTCTTCTGCGGTTCCTGAATATCAGAGTCCAGAGTGTAGATTTCACGATAACGCTTGTTCTCCTCGTCCCACAAGCCGTCTTTTACATTTCCCTTTTTATCAAGATAGAAAGCGTTTAAGATAGCATCGATAGACGCCTGCGTCTTTCCTGAATCGGCGTTGGGATTATGGTGCGCATAATAAGCGACAAGCTTATCGTACTGATATAATATGTTTTCATATACCTTGCTGTATTCGCCGTATTCCTCTTTAATGAGGTCTACGTATTCCTTAAAGGGCTTAAGAATCTTCTCATCAAGATCTTCCTTTACGATCCAACCGGGGAGAAGATATTTTGTGTTCTCACGGCCTATCGTATACTGAACGCGAATACCGTTTTTGATATTCTTAACGATAATCTGTCCACGCTTCGCGGCTTCCGTAAAGCTGTACATATTTTTCGTCGCGCCGTCTTTACCCTTATATTTAATGACGACCTGCGAAAGAAGCTGTTCCTTAATATCGTCGGAAACCTCTCCCTCCGGCTGCATATCTATCGGGTTTGTGGAAAGCGCCTGGCCTGTAGTAAGGTTAAGATATATAACCTCACCCGTATAAGGGTTACAATAAATTCTGTGACCTGCGCTGGTAAGATACAATTCCATAAATTCATCCTTTTGTATCTTATCCAAGGCACTCGCGTATTGCTGAGTCAACGCCGCTGTTGTGGCTAATTCATGCGAAGGGGTTTTTACTACGACCTCTTCTGCGCCCGAAGCGCTTATCGGAATAAGAGCTACAAAAGCGGAAAGCATCATAAGCATCGCCAGCAAGGTTGATATTATTCTTTTTTTCATATTCTTATCCTCACTTTCCTTACAGTCGATAACTTATTTCTACTATAATCGAAGATACGAAGGTTACCATCTTTGCAATCAATCCGGAGAAAAGAACTGCAACGAATATGATAATTGCCATACCTACGATAGTAAATATTGTGATTAAAAGATTCTTGACCATAGTGTAATCGTGTGTTACCATCATTCCGAAGAAAAGCAATATGCCCACCCATACGAATGAAAGCTTCACGATAAACTCAACTAAGCCAATTTCATTCAAGGTAACGATGTTGGATGCCATCGTGCAGAATATAAGAATGAAAGGCATAGGAGTAAGCGAATATCCGGTTGCAATAAAGATATCCCTGAACGAGCCCTCGCCGTCAAACAAGGTGGTAAGACACCAGTTAGCGACAACCCAAAGCAAAACAGGAACTGTTATCGAAATAATTTCCATCCAAATCGTCGAATACTCGTCGGTAGGATTTGCGAGATACCCCTGACCTATCGCGCGATAGAAGAAGGCAAAAATCGTGAAAACTATAATGGTGAGGGAAGCTCTGACCGAGCCACGCTTTTCGTGCTTCAAGTCCCAGAACCCGTCAAATGGATGGAACATCAAGTGGAAGCAGTAAACAAGCTCCTCGCCGTACGTTCTCTTTCCCGGCTTAACGGCAACCTCGGCATTCTTTTTGCCTGCCATTCCCATAAGCTTAGCGAAAGCAACGCAAACTACAATTAAAAGAATCGGAATAAAGAAGAAATACTTGGAAACCCAATTCTTTCTTACCTCTTGGAAAGAGGTCGAGTAGCTTTCGGTTTCATAAGCCGCCTTGAAATATTCCATAGCCTGCTTGAAATCACCGTCACGGTAGAAGGATTTACCAACTCCTATATATGCGGTATCAAAGTTGTTGTTATAACGAAGAACGCTTTCCCACGCGCCTATTGCGGAAGAAAAATCTCTATCGTTTTCGCATTTAAGCGCTGAAATCAGAAGGTCTCCGTAGTTGGTTCTCTTGTAAACCGTAAATGAGTTCGTGGAGCTATCAAGCAAAAGCATATATTCTCCCTGATAGGTAATAGAGTTTACGGTTTTCAGCTGACCGAGCATTTCACCAACGTCACCGAAAGCGAACAAGAGGTTTCCGTTTTGGTCATAAGTAAACGTTTTGCTTCTCTTTGCGTCGATAATAGACCAGGTGTTTTCAGGTCCTACGGCAACGTCCTTGATCTTTGAAACACCTTTGTTTGCAGACATGGCAAACGCCGATATATCTACGTCTCCGCCGGGATCAAAGAAGCCGCTACGCTTCATAATCTCGTTACCCTTTGAGTTGAGCTTCTTAACGGGAGAGTAATCTGCGCTCTTGCTCGTAATAGCGCCTAACTGCTTATCCTCCTCGATAGCGTCAGTGGTAACGTATATAAAGCCCTCGTCGTCTACTGTGATGTTATTAAACTCGGTAGATACGTATGATGAGGAAGACGCCTTTTGCTCTTCGCTCATAAAACGGCGCCAGAGAATATCGATAGCGTTGTAGACAACCTTCTGCGCTCCGATAAATCCGGTGAACGTTCCGTCGTCGGTCATAACGATAATTCCCTGATAGGTACTTGAAGAAATTACGAAAATTCTTCCGTACTGGTCGACCGCCATAGCGACCGGCTTATAGGTAGCGCTCTTTCCGAAAAGCTCGGATTCCGGCTTCGGTATAATCTTCTCGAAATTTCCGTCAAGGTCAAATACGACGATACGGGAATTTGCGGTATCGCACACGTAAATGTTCTCGTCGTTTACGAATACGCCCTGAGGCGCATTCAGAGAGTCGGTCGCGCCGTATTGGTTTGAAAACTCATCAATTGTGAATTTAAGCTTATAGAACTCGTCGACAACAACGACTCTGCTATTCTTGCTATCAACGATATAAACGTTTCCAAAATCATCTGCAAAAAGGTCTGTCGGGCCATTGATAGCCACTCCGCCGTTATCAAGCAGACCGATATACTTGGAATCTACCGTCATGACGGGAGAATATGCCGCAGGAGAATAGAGGGCAAATCCGTCTATTGAGTAGGTATAAGTCTGATACGGTTCCGCTGCAGAGGCGGAAAAGGGTATCGCGGTAATTAAAGTAATTACGCACAAAACAAGGAGAAATATTTTGTAAAAATTCTTTTTCATTTTCATTTTCCTCCTTAGTCTTTCATACCACTACTACCCATCGTCTCGATAATCTTACTCTGGTTTAATACAAAGACGAAAATCGGGACAATCATCATAACGACCGATGCCGCTGCACCTGCACCTGCACGCGCAACACCACCTGTCAAGATCTGCTGAATAGCGTAGTTAAAGGTTTTTAACTGCTCTGAATGGATATACACGGAAGCACCTGTGTTCCACAAGCCCTTAAACGACTCGATAATCAAGGTGAGCCATGCGGGCTTAACCATAGGCATTGCAATTACCAAGAAGGTTCTGAACTCGGAAGCACCGTCAAGACGGGCGCTTTCAAGAACTGCGTCGGAAACGGAGCTTTCCATAAACTGCTTCATAAGGTAAAGTCCCATAGTCGTCGACAAAGCAGGAACTATAATTGCGAGATAGGTATCAACCCAGCCGAGAGAGCTCAAGATGATGAAGTGAGCCACCTGGTTTACCGTAGGGTGGAACATCAATGAAAGCACTATGAGCTGGAACAGCATTTCACGTCCGGGGAACTTGAGCTTCGAAAGCGCATATGCGGCAAGCGAAGCGATTACAAGGTTACCCGCAGTACCTACTGCCGTGATGAACACCGTGTTAAATATGTATCTTGAGAAAGGAACCCAAGACTCGTTCATAAGTGAAAACAAATCGGAAAAGTTCGATAGCGTAGGATTTACAACTATGAACTTAGGCGGGAACATCCACAGCTCGTCAAGCGGCTTTAACGCCTGCATGATAGCGTAGAGCATAGGCAAAAACATAAATGCTCCCATGAGGGTGAGAACGAAGGTAATACCTGCGTCTCCTCCCGCAGAACGGTTGAGGACAACTTTATGACTTCTTGTTCTTAATTTCTTCATATTACTGTCCCACCTTTGATAAAGCTTTCTTAATCAAAATGTTTGAGCCAAACATTATGATAAACAATATAACCGCTATAGTTGAGGAATATCCGACCTCGTAACGAGCTCCGCCGTAGTCGTCAAGATGGTGCATAATGGTATGCGCCGCGTAATCGACAGACGGCATACCGCAAAGTGCCGTAACGACCGCGCCGAAACCGAAGGACTGAGTTATCGAAAGCACTGCACCGAAGAGCATCTGAGGACGCATCTTCGGAAGAGTGATGTACCAAAGCTCTTGCCAACGGTTTTTAATTCCGTCAACCGCCGCTGCCTCATAAAGACTTCTGTCTACCGTCTGCAAGCCCGCTATAAACGAGAGGAATGCAGTACCGAGTGAGGTCCAAAGCGCAACTATTATACAAAGCGGCATTACGTAACTAGCATCCTGGAACCAAAGAATAGGGGCGTCTATTATACCTAATTTAAGCAGTATACCGTTTATCCAACCGTAAGAGTCGCCGGAGAACAACGTACCCCAAATCATATAAACACCGCCTGAAATTGAGGGGGCGTAGAATACCAACGTTACGACTGCACGGATTTTAGGAGGAAGCTCGTTTATAAACCATGCAATCAAAAGAGAAAGAATGTAGGACACAGGTCCTGTAACTGATGCGAAAATAATCGTATTTTTGCACGCTGTAATAAAGATATCGTCATCGAGAAAAAGACGGATGTAGTTGCTTCCGCCAACCCAATGAGGCATCTCAAGCATATTAAAGTCGGTAAAGCTCAAGATAATTGAAAGTAACACGGGAAAAACGGTAAATATCAGGAACAAAATCGTAAAAGGGGCAACCATAAGATAAGCTACCTTGTTGCGCTTCATTTCGTTCCACGTCCATTGTGCCCTTGTCATGTCCTTACGAGCTACCGGGCGTTTTTTAGCCGCCGCTGTATTTGACATATACTTATATCTCCTTGAATCGTATTTTTACTTAATTATTTACTGCCGTTTTTCGCGCGGGCACTCTCGGGCGTTTCGCCGATATCCAACGTTGCCAAATCAAATTCCTCGCGCTTACGAGTTATTTCCTTATTGATTGTAGTAACGTAGCTGTAGAGCTCATCTACAGGGTCTGCGCCTGCGTTTGCAGCCGCCAAGAATGCAAAGTTTGTATAACGAGGAACAATGTAGCTTCCGGGATAGTTCGGAATTGCAGCAAGATTGTCAAGCTGCGCAACCAGGTTCGCATATTCTGTGGAAGTCCACGAAAGGTCCTTGATAGCGTTCATATTTGCAGTAGCGTATTTTGCAGACGGACCTAACAAAGCAACCATCTGGTTACCGTAGGACGCCTGAACGTCTGCTCCTGCCTGCCACATCATATAGCTCCATGCTGCTTCCGCCGTTCCCTTTTCTTCTGCGCCGTGAAGCATTGCCGTAGCTGTAAGCGTAGCAACCGAACAGTTATTTACCAAGCCGTTTTCACGAATTACGCCCGGCAGTGAAGTAAACTGCCACAAGCCCTTAATCTCTGTCGCAAATACGGTAAGCGTGTTATACATTGTGGAATAGTCGTTAATAACGATAGGCATTTCACCCGTTCTGAAACGGTTCGGTCCGTCAAACGAGATAGGGAAAGAATAGTCGGTGTAAAGACGGGTACAGAAACGGAAGGAGTCAAGCGCAACGTCTGTATCCAATCCAATCTGTGCGCCCGCATATTCTTCATCGTCGAGGTACTTCCAGAGACTTCCGCCGTACTGATAGAGGAATATGTTAACTGCCGAAGCGTTTGCAAGACCTATATCCATATTGTTTGCCTGAAGTACGGGAGCCATTTCAAGAAGGTCATCCCAGGTTTTCGGAACGTCTAATCCCAAATCAGACAAAACGTCGAGTCGGTAGAACATCACAGGGAAGCTGGAGGTTTCGGGCACTCCATACGTCTTTCCGTAAAGAGTTATCGGAATAGTATTTGCGTAGTTGAAGTTCACGTTTTCGGGATCAACTTTATTTCCGCTACTATCCTTATATACATATCTGTACTCTTTTTCATCGTAATAGGTCTGTTCGATATCATAGCCGAATACCTCTTCAAAGCCCTCAAAATCCTGAACGTCCTTTATAGCTCCTCGGATAGCGTAGTTAATTACGTCGCTGCTTCCGAGACCGATATATACGTCAGGTCCTTGTCCCGACAAGACGGAGGGAAGAAGCGTTCCCGCAGCTACGAGCTTAAGGTTTACCGCAACTCCCGTTTCGGGCGTATATTGGCTATCTATCATATTACGCCAAATAAGCGACTGGTCACGGCCGTACGCCAGCCATACGTCGATTCTCTGGCTTCCGTTTTCGCCCAACGATTCCTCGGTTATACCCATAGAGTCGTAGTCAGCGAAGAAGCTGGATATGAAGGAACGAATTTCAAACCAAGCGGACTGCCAGAAGGACGCTTCAGCTCTCGGGAGCTTGCTGCCTGTGGGCTGAATCTTTATGTAGTCGACTACCATCGATTGCTCTTTCGATGTGTTGAGCCAAGTACCTAAGGTACCTATATTCGCCTTCAGGTTATCAAGGTTGGACGCTATCTCTGACTCATCTCTTCCCATTTTGTCAAGCACGAACGCCACCTTATCAAGCGTAGCTACCTGCGAACCCTTAGAGCCGCATATCTCTTCAAAGTGCTTGGAGACGTTGGTAATAGTCTGACCGTCAACCAGCAAGCTTCTTACCGTATCAGGCATGATTTCCAAGAACCCGTAGTCACGGTAGCTGTCGGGCGATGCGCCTGTAAGCTTCAGTATATTAAGGTAAGATTTATTTATGGAAGAAAGAGTTGACTGAACCGTGCTGATAATCTGCGCGAGACTACCAAGACTGACCTCAACGTAAACCGTGTAGGTTACGCCCTCTTTAAAATAGAATTTAAACTGATTGCTTCCATCACCGATTGCTTTTACCTGCCAATCCTTCGAGAAGTCAAAGCGCGCAGACGTTGCTTCCTTAAAGGGCAACGTAGGAGTACCGTCCGGCAGACCGTACATTCCATCGCTGCTCCAGAGCTTGATAGCTCTGTTTGCAAACATACCCTCGAGAATGTTTTGTCTGAAACGGAAAACCATATCGTAAAAACCGGTCTCCTCTACGGTAAAGGTGTATCTCGCCCACTGACCTACCGTATTATAGCTCGTCGCGCCGATTACGTTAAACAACTGTGATTTCGGTGAGGAAGGCGAGTTAATAGCGGACGAACGGTCACTCGCAGGTGTAACCGAGGTATCGGATACCGCCTCGGGATACTCCGCTTCTATAATCGTCGCTCCGCCCTTTGCAACGGGCGCGTCGGCATGCAACGCAAGATATTCCTCGTAAGTGATAGTTTCTTTTACGGGAACGAGAGAAATAGATTTTATAACGAGGGACTCACGGTTTCCTTCCAGAGTAATCGTGTGATCGCCCTCGGCAAAGTAAAATTGGAAGTTCTCCTGAAAAAATCCGTTTGAGTCTGTACAAATATACGTACGCCAGGACGGATTCTGAGCAATACTGTATCTGAGGTCGTTTCCGCCGATGTCCTGTCTGTAAGACAGATTTCCGTTCTCGTCGGTAAGATACTCAAATACCGGTTCGCCGTTCTCATCCTCGTAGTAATATTGCCAAATCTTCGAAAATGAAAGATTTCGCGCTTCCGAAAAAGGAACTGCTCCGTCCAAATAGAGAATACGCTCGATAGTAGAAACGTTATCAACTACGGGATAGTATTCGATTTCGATACCGTACATACCTCTCTGCTCGGCAGAAATATGCACGTTCCACGTAATCTTTCCGTGGTCCGGCGTAAAAAGAGACTGCTCTGCAAATTCGACTCCCTGCATCTCAGGAAGATCGGAAGCTACAAAAACCTCCTCCGCCTTTATTGTGTTCGGATCAACGGAATAATCAAACAGGTCTACTGTGATTTTTTCCGTTCCCTTCTTCTGGTTTGTGAATCTGGCGCTGTAATCAGAATACGAAACTGCGTTCAGCGTTGCGGAAATATCCTTTGAGGTTTCTGCAACCGAAGCGGCAGACGTTTCTGTGGGTAAAAACACAAAAAACCCAAAAGACATTACAACGGCAAGAAACATGGCAGTAATCTTAGTCAGCCGAGTTCCCATCATAAATCTCTCCTCCGTGAAAATTAAGTGATAAAATTAATAACAAAAATTGCCGCAGGCCCAAAACAAATCTCAAAGTGAAACTTGCATCGTCGTCCATACGCCCTCGATAAAGCTTGCATGCGCATAGATAAAAGCACATATTTGCCTTATAAGTATAGTAAATGATACCATAATTTAATTAAAAAGTCAAGTATAACTAATTGGTAGAATTTTACAAATACCTCATTTTGAGCTGAAAATTTACTCCGTGTTTTTTTTGTTTTTTTTGCGCTTTTCAATAATGAAAACTATTGTTTACACGCGAAAATTGCGCTCAAGAAAAAAAGTAAATCACAATTACCTCGTTTTTTCCTATATTATAGGCGGTTTTGCTTGCTAACCGAAAATTCATAACAACAAAGGTAAATCTGATTTACTTGTTTCTGCATATTTTTTAACAAAATTAATATGTGCAAGTTGCACAAAACTGTGTCGTTTTTTTCTACATTATGACTTTTTGCACAAATTTTTCAAAAACAACAGCAAAACAGTTTTTTTGACAACAATGCCCTCTTATTTCAACCGTTTTTTTGTGCATAATTAACAACCGTTTTATCTTATAAATCCACCGAACATTACAGAATTTCCACGGTAAAACACCGCAGATTGCCCCGGTGTGACCACTCTTTTTTCCAAAAGCTCCACGTCGACAACATCCCCCATAAATTTAACCTTCGCCTTTATGGGCGGCGCTAAATATCTGAGCTTTACGTCAAATTCGACCTCGCCTTCAAGGCGCGGTTCAAGCCCGGAAAAAACTATATTTGAAATTCTAAGGTAATCTTCTCCTATATCTCCCTTTTTAGATAACACGATAGTATTATTCTCCGGAATTATTTTGCTGACAAAAGCACGCTCGCCAAGAGCGACACCAAGGCCTTTTCTCTGCCCCACCGTATAATGAATAATACCCTTATGCTTACCCAAGAAATTACCGTCTGTATCTACAAAATCACCTGTTTCTGATTTCTTATAATTTTTTTCTATATATGATGCATAATTATTATCGGGGATAAAACAAATTTCCTGACTTTCTTCTCTTTCTGCGGCTGTGAGATTAAGCGCTTTCGTTTTTTCTTTAATTTCCGATTTAACGCTATCGGTCAAAGGAAGCATAAGCATAGACAGAATTTCCTGATCAAGACGCCATAGAACGTAACTCTGGTCTTTTTTACTATCTTCCCCTTTTGTAATGGAATATCTGCCGTTTCTTTCTTCAATCCCCGCATAATGCCCCGTCGCTATCTTGTCAAAGCCCTCTTGCTTCGCTATTTCGCACATCACCTTAAACTTAACATCGCTGTTACACACTATACAAGGGTTAGGCGTTCTGCCACGAAGATATTCGCTCGCAAAAATATCTATGACCTTATCCTTAAAATCCTTGCGGCAATCTATAATTTTCAAAGGAATATCAACCGATTTAGCACTTTCCTTCGCCGCATCTACATCTGCGTTATCGTGCATTATAAGCAACACACCCTCGACAGTATGCCCCATTTCCTTCAATTTTAATGCGGAATAGGTACTGTCGATACCTCCGCTCATACCAAGTAAAATTTTCATTGCAACCCCCCTGATATTTTTACTTTTTTAATTGTTTTATCTATCTTTTTTCGTCAAATATACGACTTGTCTTTTTAATTATATTGACTTCACTCATTGTTTTGGTTATAATGATTTACAGGAAATATTAATAAGGAGAATTAATATGTATTATATAGGAATAGATCTCGGCGGAACAAATATTGCCATAGGTATAGTAGACAGCAATATGAAAATCATAAAGAAATCGAGCGTGCCCACGTTATCAAAAAGAGACGCTGAGTCGATAGTTCGTGATATGGCGGAGCTGTCAAGTCGATTAATTGGCGAATGTAATCTGAATTTATCCGATATAGTCAGCGTAGGAATAGCGACACCCGGCACAGTTGACTATGAAAACGGCAAGGTGCTTTATGCGAACAATCTTAATTTTAACGACTTCGCAATAGTCGATACCTTCAAAAAATATCTGCCGATAGAAAAGGTTTTCATTGAAAATGACGCGAATGCCGCAGCCCTCGCAGAATCAATTTCAGGCGCTGCAAAAGGCGCAAAAAGCTCTGTTATGATTACGCTCGGCACGGGTGTCGGCGGCGGAATAATCATAGATAACAAGATTTTCTGCGGATATAACGGCGCCGCAGGCGAGCTCGGTCATATGGTAATAAAGCACGGCGGCAGGCCATGTACGTGCGGCAGAAGGGGCTGCTGGGAAGCATACAGCTCGGCAGTAGGACTTATAAATATGACGAAGGAACGGCTCGCCGAATGTAAAGCCCTCAAAATCAAAACCCTGATGGAACGCGAGGTCGAACTAAACAGGGGCAAGGTAAATGCAAGAACAGCGTTCAACGCGCAAAGGGCAGGAGATAAAATCGCCTGTGAGCTTGTGAAGGAATATATTTCTTATCTTGCCTGCGGTATCGTAAATCTGATAAACATCTTCCAGCCGGAAGTTATTTCAATTGGCGGCGGAATAAGCGGAGAGGGCGACAATCTGTTAGAGCCGCTGCTCGAAATAGTCGACAAGGCGCAATACACAAGAGATTCCGAAAAAAAGACGAAAATCAAGCTTGCCACGCTTGGAAATGATGCCGGAATAATCGGCGCTGCCGCTCTCGGAATGTAAATTTTTATTTACAACAGTTTTACAATAATGCCTCCGTAAAAACGGAGGCATTATTGCTTTGCGCTCATAACAAAAGGGATGTTCATTCTCGCGCAAGCGTAAAGAAGCCCGCCTTTTTGTATTTAAAAATGTTAACTATTATTTGCTTCTCTCTTCGGCGGAATTTGAGCAAACACAACTGCAAAAAGCACTACTGCACAGCCGAGCAACTCCCTCAAATTCATAAGCTCGGACTTATCTCCGCCAATAAATCCGAGAATAATAGCTCCGCTTATAGCGCCGAATACAGATTCGAGACTCATAATTATCGACGCGGTAACGGGATGACATCTTTTCTGTCCTACTATTTGGAGCGTGTACGCCACACCGCTCGAAAGCACGGCTACGTACGCTAACTCCAACCAAGCGTCCATTATCTGAGTGACGCTCGGCTTATCTAATATAAGCATAAACGGCAAGCCAAGCAGACCTGCGGTAAAAAACTGAACGCAGGACATTCTCACTCCGTCTGCGAAGGGGGAATATTTATCAATAACGACGATATGTATCGAGAAGATTATTGCGCAGCACAAGCAATAGATATCGCCCAACGAGAACACGTCCGCATTGTCAAAATCAGCCGAAAGAAGCGCAATTCCGAACAGTGCGAGCAAAGCGCAGGACCAAACGCGAGCGCTCACCTTTTTACGCACGAACAAGCCCAAAACAGGCACAAGAACAACGTAGAGCGAGGTAATAAATGCGGATTTGCCCGCAGAAGTACCCAAAACTCCAAATTGCTGAAAGCTCGACGCAGAGAAAAGCACTATACCGCAAAGAACGCCGCCTATAAGCTCCTTTGAGGTGAAGGAAAACAATTTTCTTTTCGTGCTTCTTTTTTTATCCAAAAACGCAATTACAGGCAAAAGCACGAAGCCCGCCAATATAAAGCGCACGCAAACAAAGGTAAAAGGTCTCACGTACTCCATACCTGCGCTTTGAGCGACGAAGGCCATACCCCAAATTGCCGATGCAAGTAAAAGCAACAACCCTCCGCTTGAAAATACTTTTCTCATAAGAATACTTCCTCATTTCTTTTTAACTTCTATATTATACATTAAAAGCGAGAAAAAAGCAAGAAAAAAAGAATTAAAGGATTTGATTTGTAAAGAAAACAATTTTTTCCTTGTAAATCAATTCTTTTTTTGCATCTTTTTGATTTTTATCTCTTGATAAAACATGCCTTTTAGTGTATAATTGATATATAAAAATAAAGGAGATATCCCCTTCATGACAGATTTGAAGAACCGTTATATTACTGCAAAAAGAAATCTTTTCGAGCGCTACTATGAAAAGCAGCTTAATCCACAACAAAGAGAAGCTGTTTACAGTGTAAACGGTCCTTTACTTATTCTTGCGGGCGCAGGCAGCGGAAAAACCACCGTGCTTGTAAAGAGAATTGCGTTTATTATTAAATACGGCAACGCATATTTTAACGAACATATCCCAAATAATTTAAGCGAGGATTACCTTTCCACACTTGAAAACGCCGTAAATAATGCGAGCGCAGAGGAAATGGAAGCCCTTTTTGACGGTTTCGCTTCAGAGCCGGCTTCACCTTGGGAGGTACTCGCTATCACCTTCACTAACAAGGCGGCAAACGAAATAAAGGAGCGTCTATCCACCCTCTTTGCAGACGAGGAGCTTTCAAAGCAGATATGGGCCGGTACCTTTCACTCAATCTGTATGCGTATTCTGCGTAAATTCACAAGCGAGGCGGGATACCAGGATAACTTCTCTATTTATGACACCGAGGACAAAAAGAAGCTTGTTTCCGACTGTATGAAGCACCTTTCAATAGATGAAAAAATTCTGCCCGTCAAGGCGGTAATGGCTTCAATAAGCGCAGCGAAGGACAAGCTTATCGCCCCTGACGACTATGAATTTGGGAACGATTTCAGAGAAAAGCATATCGCTAACATTTACAAGGAATATCAGTCAAGGTTGGAGAAGCTCAATGCGCTCGACTTCGACGATATTATTATGAAAACGGTTAAAATGCTCGAAGAGCATAAGGAAATTGCGGAATATTATCAGAGAAAGTTCAGATACGTCTGCGTCGACGAGTATCAGGACACAAACTACGCTCAGTTCAGATTAACCCAGCTTTTGAGCGACGGTTACAGAAACATTATGGTCGTTGGCGACGACGACCAAAGCATTTACAAATTCAGAGGTGCGACAGTAGAAAACATTCTCGGCTTTAACGTTACGTATCCCGACGCAAAGGTCGTCAAGCTTGAGCAAAATTACAGAAGCACGAAAAAAATTCTTGCTGCGGCGAACGCCGTTATAGGAAACAACAGACAGCGCCACGATAAAAAGCTGTGGTGCGCTTCCGACGAGGGAGAAAAGCTCTTTTTGAGCGAGCTGCGAACACAGCACGAGGAAGCAAAATTTATAATAGACAAGATATTAGAGCTCGTTCTTAAAGAAAAGCTACAATACCGTGATATAGCAATTCTTTATAGAGTAAACGAGCTTTCCCGAAACTTAGAGAGCGCCTTCGCAAAGAGCGGCATTCCCTACCGTATTATCGGCGGTCAGCGCTTCTATGACACGAAGGAAATAAGAGATATCGTAGCATATCTGCACATAATTCTCAATCCAAAAGATAATCAACGCCTCAAGAGAATTATAAACGAGCCGAAGCGAAAAATCGGAAACGCTACCGTCGACGCCGTCGAGGAGATAGCTTTTGAAAGCAATTCGAGTATGTATGAGATCATGCAAAGAAGCGCAGATATTCCCGCGCTTTCAAAGCAAGCCGCAAAGCTCGTCGCCTTCACCGATATTATTGACAACATCAGAAAAGAAAGCTCGAAGCCCTCAGAGGTTATCAAACTCGTCTTCGAGCGTTCGGGATATTACGATATGCTTGTATCAGAGGGCGAAATTTCAAAGCATAGGATAGACAATATAAACGAGCTTATTTCAGGCGCTTTAGAATACGAGCAAAGAGCCGAAGAACCCACGCTGTGCGGTTTTCTCGAGGACGTTGCGCTCGTTTCCGACGTGGATAAATACGACGAATCAGCCGACGCGGTAGTGCTTATGACCATTCACAGCGCAAAGGGATTGGAGTTCCCCGTCGTCTTTCTCACGGGTATGGAGGACGGAATATTCCCGTCCGCTCAAAACTTATACAGCGAAGTCGAAATGAGCGAGGAAAGGCGACTCGCCTACGTCGCCATTACGAGAGCGAAGCGAAAGGTCTTTATAACGCACGCGCACGAAAGAATGCTCTACGGACGCACTATGTATAACAAGCTTTCTCGCTTTATCCGTGATGAAATTCCCGAGTCGTTGCTCGACAAATCGTATTCTGCGTATTCCTTCCGCTCCGAGCAGAGCTTTACAAGAGCAAAAAAGCCAACGCCAACCGTTTCCGAGGAGTTTACAAAGCGCGCGTTCGCTTCGCCTGCCTCACCTACATATTCGAGCCAAAGCAATTCTGCTCTCGGGCAAAGAAAGCCCTCTGATTTCGGAGTTAAAAAATTCACCGTAGGCAAGAGAGTAATACATTCGGTATTCGGACTTGGCGAGATCATCTCGGTTCGGGAAATGGGCGGAGATATTCTTTACGAGGTCAGATTCGACAGCGGAGCGACGAAAAAGCTGATGGCAACCTTTGCGAAGTTAAAAAGCGCCGATTAAGCATAATTCTTCATCTGACCGACATCAAAAAACCGCTTATAAGACGGAACCTCCGCGAAAAAAACGCGGAGGTTTATTTTTCTCAAAATATCTATGGACTTATAATACGTTTTGTGGTAAAATATATAGGAAATTAATGCTATATTAAGTGAGAGAAATTTTATGCTACCTCTTGATTTTGAAAAAAGAATGCGCTCTATTTTAAATGATGAATTTGAGCTTTTGCAAAACGAGCTTGAAAACAGGGACGCAGAGCGCTCTTTCAGAATAAACACGGTAAAGGCGGACGCCTCGACCTTTTCAAACCCCTTTAATTCCTCCCCTATTCCTTATCTTGAAAACGGCTATTATTTTAAGGACGAAAGGATAGGAAATCACCCCTACCACCACGCAGGAGCGATTTACGTTCAAGATCCGTCTGCTATGGCGACCGTTAACTGCCTCGATATAGAAAAGGGCTGGCGCATACTCGACATCTGCGCGGCGCCTGGTGGAAAGTCCTCTCAGCTTGCCGAAAAAACGGGCAAGGACGGAATTCTTTTTTCAAACGAGTACGTACCCTCTCGCTGTAAGCTTTTGGTAGGCAATTTTGAACGACTTGGCTTGACGAACGCCATCGTAACCAACACCGACGCAAAAACCCTCTCTGAATGGTTTGACGAGTGCTTTGACCTTGTTTTAGCTGACGTTCCTTGCTCGGGCGAGGGAATGTTCAGAAAGAACGAGCAGGCAATCGAAATGTGGTCTCAGGAAAACGTGCTTGCGTGCGCAAAAAGACAAAAGGAAATACTGAATTACGGCGCAATGACGGTAAAAAAGGGTGGCTATCTGCTATATTCAACCTGCACCTTTTCTCTTGAGGAAAACGAGATGCAGATAGACGAATTTCTCGCCACTCATAGCGATTTTTCTCTTGTTCCCGTAAAAGAAGCGCTCGCTCTCAACACAAAAGACGGCGTCGCCTTCGACGGCGCAAGATCAAAGGAGCTAAAGCTCTGCCGACGCTTCTACCCACACGTCTCAAAGGGAGAGGGACAGTTCTTCGCTCTTCTTAAAAGAGACGGTAGCTCAAACGGTAATTTCTGCTATAAGGACGGCTCGCAGGAATTATCGAAAAAGGAAAAAGAAACGGTGGAGCATTTTTTATCCAAAACCTTGCGTGAATATAAGGATTTATATATAAGAAAGCACAACGATAATATCGTCGCTCTGCCAAAGGGCGCCCCTCTTCCGCCGAAAAGCGTTTTCTGCGCGGGAGTTCTGCTCGGTCAGATAAAAAGTAATCTTTTCCTGCCTCATCACCAGCTTTTCTCGGCGTTTGGACACCGTTTTATAAGGCAAATCGACCTGAAATTAACCGACAGCCGTCTATATTCATATCTTCACGGCGACGTGTTTGCCGTCGACGGTATCGAAAATGGCTTTGGCTGCGTGCAGGTTGACGGCATTTGCGTCGGCGGTGTAAAGATAGTCGACGGTGTGGCGAAGAACCACTATCCGAAAGGTTTGCGCACGAACTAAACGAAAAAAACTCACTATTAACACTATTAAAGGTAAAAATATGAACGGCTTCAGAAAACTAACGAAAAACGACGTGGACGCTATCGCTCCCTATTTTGAAAATGAAAAATCGACCTCCTGCGACTGCACCACAGGCGCCTGCTTTATATGGCGGGACTATTTTGAAACTGAATTTGTTATAGTCGAAGATACATTGATTTTCAAGATATCTGAAAACGGAGAGAAAAAATACACCTATCCCATAGGAAAAAATATCGACCGAGCGTTTGAATATATCGAAGCCGAGGCGAGCGAGAGCAATACCCCTCTTGATTTTTTCATCTCGTCGGAAAAGGATTTGCTTCTCATTAAGAATAGATATCAAAACTGCATAGTTTTCGAAAAGCGA
Organism: Eubacteriales bacterium; assembly: GCA_045587025.1. Taxonomy (GTDB): domain Bacteria; phylum Bacillota; class Clostridia; order Oscillospirales; family CAG-272; genus UBA1740. The sequence continues at coordinate 27,585 of JAZNBK010000064.1, read as the reverse complement.
GATTATTTCGACTATATATACGACTATCAGGCGTTATCGACCTTTAAAGGCAAAAAGCTCAGCGGTCAAAGAAATCACGTAAATAAGTTCAAACGTCTTTATCCTGACTATTCGTTTGAGGAAATAAATAAAGAAAACGCGCGTGAGCTTATTGAGTTCTTCCGACGCCATATAGCTTCAAGCGAAAAAGATACCCCTGCAATCAGAGCGGAGGCAGTTAAAATTATCGAAATTATCGAAAATATAGAATATTACCGACAGTTTGGAGGACTTCTCAGAGTAGACGGCGATATCGTCGGCTTCTCTATTGCCGAAAAAATAGGGCAAACTATGTTTACGCATATCGAAAAGGCGGATATAAGATACGCAGGCGTTTATCAGATGCTCGTCTCGCAATTCGCCTCGCACTTTGCAGACGAAAATACCGTTTTTATAAACCGTGAGGACGACGCGGGAGACGAAGGACTGCGAAAATCGAAATTATCCTATCATCCTATCTCTCTTATCCCGAAATATATTGTTTCTCTGAGATAGCCGAGCTTATAGCTCTGACGCTTTCCAATATGATTTATTCGTCTTTTTTTGCGTTTTATATTGACAAATCGACAAAAATATGATATATTTCCTACTTGTAGGAAATTCATACAAAAGGAGGTAGAAATGCCACAAGGAAAACACTTACTTGGCATGCCTAAGGGAAAGCATTTGTTCGGCACGGCGAGAGTCGGCGAAAAAGGACAGATAGTTATACCGAAGGAAGCGAGAAATCTTTTTAACATTCAAGCGGGAGATACCCTGCTTATTCTCGGCGATGACAAAAACGGAATTTTTATTACCAAGCCCGACGTTATGAACAACCTGGCTCTTGAAATTTTCGAAAAAATCGAGGTAAAGGACAATTAATATGGAAACTAAAGAAATGTATCGCTCCTTGGGAATTTCCGACGAGGTTTTTAACTACGGTGAAAAAATACTTGAAGGTCTTAAGGAGAGATTTGAAAAAATAGACAGAATAGCGGAATATAATCAATGCAAGGTGCTTTCCGCGATGCAGGAAAACCACGTGAACGCCACACATTTTGCCGCTACTACCGGCTACGGATATAACGACTCGGGCAGAGATAATCTTGAAAAGGTATATTCCTCCTGCTTTCACACCGAGGCGGCTCTTGTTCGTCCGCAGATCACTTGCGGCACGCACGCATTGACGGTCGCTTTATCCGCAAATTTGCTCCCCGGTGACGAATTATTATCCCCCGCAGGTCGCCCGTACGATACGCTTGAGGAAGTAATAGGTATCAGAAAGTCCGTCTGCTCTCTTGCAGAATATGGAGTTTCATACCGTCAGGTAGACCTTCTGGATGACGGTAGCTTTGACTATGACGCAATCAAGGCGGCAATAAACGAAAAAACCAAGATGGTGACTATACAGCGCTCAAAGGGATATCAAATGCGCCCCACCTTCTCGGTTAAGCAGATAGGCGAGCTTATTTCCTTCGTCAAGAGTATAAAGTCAGATATTATCTGTATGGTTGACAACTGCTACGGCGAATTTGTCGACACTATTGAGCCGTCTGACGTGGGAGCGGATATGACCGTCGGCTCTCTTATCAAAAATCCCGGCGGCGGACTTGCGCCTATTGGCGGATATATCTGCGGAAAAGAAGAGCTCGTCGCTCGCTGCGCGTACAGATTAAGCGCGCCCGGTCTCGGCCAGGAGGTAGGCGCTAATCTCGGAATTATGCCTTCCTTTTATCAGGGCTTCTTCCTTGCGCCAACCGTCGTTGCATCTGCCTTGAAGGGCTCGATTTTCGCGGCGAATATATATGAGAAATTAGGTCTTAAGGTTATTCCGAATTCAACCGAGGAGCGCCACGATATAATACAGGCGGTAGAGCTCGGAAGCGCGGAAAGAATGATCGCCTTCTGCGAAGGAATACAAGCCGCCGCTCCCGTAGATAGCTACGTAACGCCCGTTCCGTGGGCAATGCCCGGCTATGACTCGGAGGTCATTATGGCGGCAGGCGCATTCGTTCAGGGCTCGTCGATAGAGCTTTCGGCAGACGGTCCCATACGTGAGCCCTACGCTATCTATTTCCAAGGCGGACTTACATTCTACCACGCAAAGCTCGGAATTTTGATGTCACTTCAAAAAATGGTAGAAAAAAATCTAATAGGATTAAATTAGGAGGTTATATGGAATTTATTTTTTCAGTTATTGCTCTGCTGTTTTGGAGCGGTTCGGATATTTTTAGTAAAATAGGCACGAGAAACGACGACAAATACAGTCAATGGAAGGTCGGCGCAATGGTAGGCGGAGTTATGGGCCTCCACGCAATTTATATGCTCCTTAGCGGCACACCCTTCAGCTTTTCCGACATTATAGCTTATCTCCCCGCTTCTCTGCTTTATATAGCATCAATGCTTATCGGTTACATAGGACTTCGCTATATCGAGCTTTCAATTTCCTCGCCCATTTGTAACGGCTCAGGCGCTCTCGCTCTCATTATGAGTCTTATGATATTCGGCGCAAAATTTGTAGACGATGACAGCGACGCAATTTTCTTAAACGTTCCTATTATCTTCGGTGTAGTTATGATTGTCGTAGGCGTCGTTATGCTCGGCTTTGTAGAATACTTCGAGGACGAACAAGCGCGCGCTCTCCGTCAAATGAGCTCTAACCGTAAATACTCAAAGAGCATACTTGCAATCGGTCTGCCCGTAATTTATTGTCTGCTCGACGCTATAGGCACTTTGGTGGATACGTTAATTGCAGACAAGTATCTTATTTCTCTTGCAGAACGCTATCCCGATATGGATGAGGGCTCGCTTGATTTGCTCTGCGGTGATATTCTGAATACCGCCTATGAGTTTACGTGGCTCGCTATGGCTATCGGATGTATAGTCTTCCTCATTATAAAAAGAGAAAAGCCACAGGCAAAATACGACCTTCCCAAGCTTGCAGGCGGTATATGTGAAACGGCAGGTCAGGTATTTTATATGATGGTAGTCGTATCAGAATATACGGTAGGTCTTGTAATTATTTCCGCATACTGTGCGCTTTCCTTCCTCTGGGGACGCATTTTCTTGAAGGAAAGATTGAGTGTCAAGCATTATGCGGCTATCGCCCTTGCCTTCATCGGTATTGTAATACTTGGCATCTTCGACGTATAATTTTCTATATTCCGTCAAATTTGAATAATTAAAAAAACACGGGGGATTTCAATGTAAAATTGAAATCCCCCGTTAATTATTTCACTGCATCATAAAAAGCTTTTAAAGAAGCGCCGTGCTTTAGTTCGGTTGACAATTAAATATCCAGAACAGGAATGCACGCTCCCGTCATCTTAAAAAAACAGTTTGATGTAAATATTAGTTTGCAGTATACGAATGATATTTCGTACCGCTTTGTATGCTTTCGCCCAAAAGCTCGCTGACCGTCAGGAAGCGATATCCCTCATTATAAAGGGTATCAATTATGATAGAAAAAGCGAGATAGGAATTTTCATATATTTCGTGCATCAGTACGATATCCCCGTCCTTGACGTTAGAAAGAACGTTTTCTACGATAATTTCCACGTTCTTTCCTATTTCCGCCTCGCTGCCTCTGCTCTTATGCTGCCAGTCCTCAGAATCGACGCTCCAGAGTATAATCGGATAATTAGACGATATAATTCTTTCCTTGCTTATAGCTCCCTCGGGCGGGCGCATCAAGGTCGGCTCTACTCCTACGTACGAGAAAATCGAGTTTCTCGTATATTTGAGTTCCCTTGAATAGCTCTCATCGTCGCACGTATCGAAGGTATGCTGATGAGTGAATGCGTGTATTCCTATCTCGTTCCCATTCTCCACTGCGTATTGCATTGCTCCTGCCGTTTCTTCGGTAATGCGGTTGCCGACCACGAAAAAGGTCGCTCTGCCGCCGTATTCAGCCAATTTGTCAACGAATCTTTTCGTAAACCTCTCGTCAGGGCCGTCGTCAAAGGTAAAAGCTATATGCTTATAAATTTCGTCTGCGTTTGCCAAAGCGTCTGTCGACTCTATATCGGGCTCCGGATTTTCCGCTTCGTTTGAGGCGTCGTATATCTCGGGAAAGTTCTCTAAATTGCTCCCACAAGATATACACGAAACGGCTATAAGAAGCGCAAGCGCAAGCGATAAGATTTTTTTAAGTTTCATACGTTATTCGTTTTTTTCGCCTTTTTTATCTTCGCGACCGTCATCGCTAACGTCGCTCGACTTAACACGATAATCCTTTTTCTTTCTGTTTTTTATTGCTTTTCTCAATACAATCACAAGTATAGTGATAATTACTGCCCATATCAGAAGATAAGGCAAGGAAACAACTACCCAAACGAAGAAGCTACGCAAGTCCTGACCGATATAATACAGATTATCGGAGAGCTTTTCGCCTATTTCTTCCCAAAGTCCTACCTTTGTTTCTACCGCTACAAATCTTTCAACCTCGTTTATCTCCATAGTTACGGTGCTGTACGTAACGTTTGCGGAAAGAGATTTAAGCTGCGCCTTCATTGAGGCAAGGTCGCTCTGAACGGAAAGCAATTTGTCCTTGATATACATCATCGTATCTATGACCTCGGAGTAATTAAGCTTTTCGTCGTCAAGATGATTCTGAGCGCTCTCAAGCATGGCGAGCAAAGAGGATTCCTCCGCCTCCAAGACGGCTATACGGCTCTCGATATCTATATACGCCTCAGTAACGTCGGAAACGTTTTCCTGCCTGTATGTTACGTTGCAAAGAGATGAAACTCCGCTGCAAAATTCTTCGAGATTTTCTACGGGAATTTTTGCTACTATATAAGAATAACGGTTTGAAACGCTGTTATAGCTGTTTCCGTTCTCTTTTTGCGTAGAAATATATCCGCCGTAATGTGAAATGCTTGCATTAAGCGATAATATGAATTCCTCATATTCCTTCGTCTGCATTCTCAAAAGAACGTTTTTAATCTGCTTGCGGTCTGCAATTGCGGGCGAATTTGTACCCGCTTCTTCCTTTGAGGACTGCGACGAATCCAAAATTATGCCGCTGTCATACGCATAATCGTATCTCTCGCCCGGCTTCATTTCCGATACGTAAAAATTATCCGAAGCCGCCTCCTTCATAGCGCCCGCGCCACACGAGCAAAGCGTTATAAGAAGTAGAGTAAGTACCATCGCAAATGAAAGTATTTTTTTCATAATAATTTCTCCTTTTTTGGTTTTCTATCTATTATTCGTAGTAAAAGGAAAAAACTCTCACCAAAATTCAATTTATTCTTTCACTATTGAAAAAGTCACGCTTCTTGCGGAAATATCGGCGCCATCAACTCTTATGCGCAGCTTATCCCCTATTCTATACGTTTTTGCGCCGTTTGAAAGAGTTTTATACTGCTCGTCGTAAATAAAATATCCGTCGAGCGAATGAAGGGGAATCAACCCCTCGCAAGTGTTTTCAAGCCCTGCAAAAAGTCCGAATTTCGTAACGGAGATTACGACGGCGTCGAACTCCTCCCCTATAAAGCGCGACATATATATCGTTTTATAGAGCGCTTCTATCTGCCGCTCGGCGCTAAGCGCCCGCAGCTCGCTTTCGCTCGCCGCAACGGCGGCTCTCTTTGCGTAGGATTTGTATTTTCTCGCTTCCTCGCCGTTTAACAGCACTGCCGTTATTATTCGATGCGTTGCCAAATCGGAAAGACGCCTGATAGGCGAGGTGAAATGACAGTAAAGCTCAATTCCCAAGCCGTAGTGAAAAGAGCTTATATCACTGTATCTTGCTTTTGACATAGTTCTGAGCATAACGGTAGACACGGCGCTGCCTATCCCCTTTGATATTGCCTCGTCCAAAACGGAGGACAGCTCTTTTGCCGTAGGATTATCCCCCCTCAGTTTTCTCACGTCCAAGCCCAAATTGGAGGAATAGCTTATAAAGCTCTCGAACTTATCACTTGGCGGCGGCTCGTGGATACGGTAAACGCAGGGATATTCCTTTTGATTTAGCAGAGTGGCAACTGCCTCGTTTGCAGTAAGCATAAATTCCTCAATGAGCTTTTCTGCATCTTTGCGCTCACTTTTAGATATACTTATCGGCTCGCCGTTCTCTCCAAGAATAATCTCTGCATCCGAGCTTTCAAGCTCGAGCGAACCGTTTTGCTTACGCTTTTTCGCCAGAATTTCATAGAGGGTTCGCATTTTTTGGAGCGTTTCGTAAACCTCTTTGTATTTTTTATAGAACGGAGAGCTTTTTCCTAACTCAAAGAGGGAATTTACCTCGCTATATATTCCCCGCACTCTTGATTTTATTATAGTTTTCTCTATTCTGCAATTCTCGATTTTTCCGTCTTGCGAGAGCGTAATATGAGCCGACATCGCATATTTTTCCTCTCCTGCATTAAGAGAGCATACCCCGTTAGACAACACCGTAGGCAGCATCGGAACGACCTTGTCAACGAAATAGACGCTCGTGCCTCTATGCATAACCTCGCGGTCGAGCGGAGTTTTCGGAGCTACATAATGACTTACGTCCGCTATATGAACGCCCAAAAGCCATCTGCCATTCGGCAATTTTGAGAGCGAAATTGCGTCGTCTAAATCCTTTGCTCCTGCGCCGTCTATCGTGAATATAATCTCTCTGTCAAGCCGTTTCCTTCCCTGCTCTGAAATCGGAGCAGATGCGGCGTCCTGCGCGTTTTGGAGCGCCTCCTGTGAAAATTCGATAGGTATTTCACATTCTGCAAGAATTGCTTCGTAATTCGCCTCCTTCGTCTCGGACGAGCCGAAATTCCTTATAATCTCGCCTGTTATAACGTTTGATGTTCGTTTTTTCGGTAGCATAACCTCTACCTTGTCGCCTACTCTGTCCGCTTTTGAAAGATTTAAGTTTACTTTAAGCGAAATACGCTTATCATCGGGTACAAGGACAAAAACGCTCCTCTGCTTTTGGCGGTGAAATCCGATAATTTCTCTTTCTATTCTGCCGATTATGGTTTCACGGAAGTGTCTGATTACCTCTATAACCTCCCCTTCCGTCTTTCCGTCGCTGAATTTTTTGTATTTAGCCAAAACCAAATCTCCGTCCATTGCTCCCCGTGTTTTTGAAGCGGGGATAAAGACGTCGGGAGCTTGCCTGTTTTCTTCATCAACTACAAAGCCAAAGCCGCTTTTTGTACCTGAAAATCTTCCTTCGAGATACAGATAGCTCTGTTTGCCTTTTTTTAGCGTCGCTATTCTCTGAATTTCTCTTTCGTTTTTCTTTTTTGACTTTTGGCGTCTTTGCGACTTGGCTCTGAATATATCTTTTTTGTTTCTTTTCTTTTTCATAACACCATTTATTATTGATTTATTTATAATTAAAATGCAAAATGGCGAGATTTTTAATCCCGCCATTTTATACTATTAAAGATTGATTGTTTCGCTATAAGAGGTATCGTTTGAAAGCGCCGGTGTTTCGTTGCTGTCATCATAGGTGTAATCGGGCTGTTTGAAGTAAACGATCAAAACCAATATGATAAACACAATACCAACTATAGTAGTGAACTTATTCAAGAATCTATCAATCTTACTGCCGTTATCCTTACCGAAGAAGGTCTCAGCGCCGCCCGCGATAGTGCCTGACAGGCCGTGCGACTTTCCGTGCTGCATCAAAACTGCAATGACGAGAAACAGTCCTGCAACCAACATCAAAATAACTAAAACAAGATTTAAAGCATCCATATTACTAAGCAATTTCGTAAAACGAAATTTTTCCTTTCCGAATTTTTGTTTTAAATAGGTTTTTACCTATATTTTTTTGAATTACAAATCATTTTAACATAAAGACAGGCAAAAATCAATAGTAAAATCAAAAAAAACGAAAATTTTTATAAATTTATGCTTGCTTTTCCCTTTTTACCATCAAAGCTTCTGCTTTAATTCTGATTTTGCATTCCTTATCGCTACGTTTACTATAGCGTCGCAGTTTTTAAGTGAAAGGTCGTGCACGAAGCCCAATTTCGAGCCGATAGAGCAAATGGTTTCCTCTGACGGCATCGGCAGATTTGCGTAATCCTTCGAATTTATCTGCGTAGAGAGAGAAAGAATTGCGCAATATCTCTCGTAAAGCATCGAGGAAAGAACGGCGTAAACGCCGTAAATCATCGACGCATTCATCTCCTTGTCACCCTCATAGTCAAGATAGTTAAGCTTGTTATGCGTGCTGATATATTTAAATTTCGGGAATTGAGACGCGAGATATATACCGCAAATGAAGCGTCTGCCCTCAGATTTTGCAGGCACGCGCTTAATGAAGAGCATATTCTTGTTCTTCTGCATAAGCGACGGTATTCTCGGCATTATAAACTGATTTTTGCGGTTCGGGAGCGGGAAATTAACACGACCGTTACGAATACAGCTCGGAGAAATCAAGGGGAGCAGATTTTCAGCCGGCTTATCGCTCAAAAGGTCGGGATATCTTGATTCAAGCGTGAGCCCTGTTTTCATTTTCAGTCCCAAGGAAGCAAGGGTAGAGGGCTGGCTCTCAACGTAATTGAGTATTTCAAGCTCGTCACTGCTCTTTAACAAAACGATATTTCTGTCCTCGCCCCTGACTATAAAGTCATATTTAAATTCAGGGAAGGTGAAAACGTTTTCAAGTGATCCGTCGTCGTAGGAGCTGGACACGGTGATACGCTCCGGCTCTTCTCCTAACCTGAGCTTGAAAATCATGGATTTTTTAGTCGGATCGGCGCCGTTCTTGGTCTTTGACTTCTTTCCGAAAAAGTGTACTCTCTCGATATAAACCTTCGACAAGAGCTTTTTGCGGAACTTGGAAAGATAAGCGCTATAAGCGGTTTGCGTAGGCAAAAGAGTACATATCTGTCCGTTTTCACTGAGCATTACGGAGGAAAGAATAGTAAAGAGCGCCGAGGCATCGGTATCGCCTGCGCAGACATCCTCAAAAACGGACGCTTCAATGGATTTTTTATCCAAGGTCTCTTCGGGCGGATTGGAAATTATAATATCGTATTTACGGCTTTCGTTAGAAAAGAGCGTATCTCTATAAGAATCCGCGCACGCCGTGAGAAAATTCTCGGCATAGACGTTATTTATAAGCTTAATTCCATAATCGTGACGGCACTTTTTACGCACGCGCTCAAGGTTATTTTTGAGCATAGGGAGAAATTCTTCGTTCGTTTCATAGCAGGTGAGGAAAATCTGCTTTACTCCGCTGTTTTCCTCTTTACAAATTCTCTCTACCAAGGCGCTCGCCAAAATACCCGTTCCTGCGCCGGGATCAAGAATATAAAGCGTTTCCTTATGCGGAATTTCGCAAAAATGCGCCATAAGACGCGCGGTATCCTTTTTTGTAAACAATCTGCCAAGGCGTACGTTATCACTCTTTGATTTTGCTCTTATAATTTTATTTGTGTTTCTGACTGCAAGGTTAAGCATTTTACGAAAATCCCCCTTTTTTATCCATCTGCCTAATTATAACATACTTTTTGTTGTCTTACAAGTGTTTTTCGACATTTTTAACCTATATTTTCAAAAACTATATTTTTTACCGCATATCCTTGCGAATTTTGAAAAAATATGTTATACTTTATATAGTTATATTACGTCTGCATTACGTTTAATTTTTCGGAGATAAAAATGAGTAACGAACAAGCATCAAAAAAGGTAAGAATCCTTCATTGCGGAGATCTGCATCTCGATTCCGCATTTTCAAAAGCGAGCATAAGCAAAGGCGAGGAACGCAGAGCCGAGCTTCGCTCCGTCTTTTCCGACATGATGAAATACGTCAAAAACAGCGAAATTGATATCCTGCTGATAACGGGCGACCTTTTTGATAGTGAATTTGCGACGAGCGAGACTCTCGATTTGCTCGTGAGAGAATTTTCCTTTTGCCAGGTTCCTGTATTTATCAGCCCGGGAAACCACGATCCCTATAAGGCGGGCAGTATATACACGCTCGGAAAATTTCCGCCAAACGTATTTATCTTCAAGGAAGAAGGGCTGACGTCTGTTCGTTTGGAATCGCTCAATACCACGGTATACGGCTGGGCGTTTTGCGATATTTCACACAGATTTTCTCCAATTGCAGATAAAAAAGTAAAAGACAAATCAAGTTTGAATATTGTCTGCGGTCATACGCAGCTTGACAATCCACTCTCGGAATACTGCCCTGTTTCAAAATCCGACATAGAGAGCTTTGGCGCTGATTATTACGCCTTTGGTCACGTTCACGTTAATCCCGAGCAAAAGCGTATCGGAAAAGCCAGCTACGCCTATAGCGGATTTCTTGAGGGCAGAAGCTTTGACGAGTGTGGGCTTGGCGGCGCTTGGCTCATCGAAGCAGAAAAAGAATCGGATGGCGCAGAATACAAAATTTCTACGAAGCGCCTGAATTTTGCGCGACACAGATACGAAACGGTCACTATCGACGTTGAAGGACTCTTAGATATTTCGTCTATACAAAACAAAATATCCTCTACCGTAAAAAATCTCGCGTTTGGCTCTGAATGCTCTTTGCGTGTAATTCTTGTCGGTTCCGTTCCGCTTTCATTATCGCTAAAAGCGCTTAACGGCGAAAACTACGGATTAAACTATATAGAGTATAAGGACCATACCACGCCCACCTACAATTCCGAGTTTCTTTTAAAGGATATGACAATTAAAGGAGAGCTTTATCGCTATCTACTGCCTATGCTCACAGACGGAACGCCGCAAGAGCGAGAAACGGCGGCAAGGGCATTGAAGGTCGCCCTCTCCGCTCTTGAAAATCGTGAAATTACAACGCAAACGGAGTTTTAATTATGCAAAAAACAAGATTTTATAAAATTATAACGGTTCTTTTTTGTCTATCTCTAATTTTCTCGCTTAATTCCTGCAAAAGAGACAATGAGCAGATTAAAATACAGAAAATGCCCGACAGATGCGTTTATTTTATAGGAGAAACTCCGCAGCTTGACGGGATGGAGCTTTCCGCAGTAAAGAACGGAAAAAGGGAAACCGTTAAGGTTACCGAAGAAATGCTGGGCTCTGAAAGTGAAATCGTGTTTGCAAAAGCGGGGGCCGTCACTTTAACCCTGGATTATGAAAATACTGTTATAAGCTTTGAAATTTACGTGGATGACAGTCTTGAAAATCATAAAGCATATGCGCTTTCCTCCCTCTCTGAATGGGCAGAAAAGAACGCATCAGACGATGCCTCTCGCTCTATAATTGAATTGGCAAAAGATAAAATTTCAAAAAGCGAAACGCATAACGACATCGTTTTGGCAGAGGAAGATGCAAAAAAGTTGGCGTCAGATTATATCGCGATAATAAAAGCGGAGCAGACGCTTTATAATTCAAGGGTCGCTATGCTCGAAAGATTTTCTAATTTTGATTTTTCCGAGTTTACGCTTGACCAAATCGATAGCCTGACTGCCGCTATAAAGGCAAACGAGCTTTTGGTAAACTCTGCCGATACACCCGAAGAGATAGAAAGAATCGGAAATGAGCTCGCAGCAAAAGCCGAAGAAATGAAAGCGGACAAGCACAACGAAACAATATTTGAATTTGAACGCGAATTTAATTCTGTTTACGGTAAAAAATCTGCTTTCTACCCGTCTGATGAATATAATTTGCTAATATCAGCGCTTATCGAAGCCGAAAAAGCAATAAGGCAATCGACTACGCTCGACGAGGCAGACGTAATCTCACGCAGATTTTTAGATGAAACTGCTCCCGAGTTTAATACCTACCCCGACGTTATCTTTAAAAAGCTCAACGCTCTTAAGTCATCGGATTTAATATATGGCGAGGGCAAAGAGCGATTAAACGAAATTTCAAACGATATTTTTACTCTTATTAATAACGTTGACGGCGCCGCTGTGAATACAGGCGCACTTGACGGAATAGAGGACCTCTCATCGCTCGAAAAAATTACGGGTATAAAATCCCTTCCATCCTACATTTCTATCTGCAAATATGAGAATGAATCAACTTACACCGATATTATCACCGAAGCTTTACAGCTTTACGAGAATTACAAAAAGCTCGAGCAGGCGAATACAGAAGCAAAGGCGGTCATCAGCGCAATAGATAATATAGGTGTAGTACGCCTCGACTCTCAAGAAAAGATAACAGACGCGCGCAATGCCTATAATGCGTGGAGTAAAAAGTTCTCTATAAAGGATAGCAGTCCAAACGCTTTTATCGTCAGCAATTACGACAAGCTTCTTGATGCTGAGAAGGAAATCAAGGAGCTGCCCGAAAAGGCGAAGGCGGCAGCCGAAGCGCTCAGGAACGAAATCAAAGCGCTGCTTGAAAAAAGCATCATTTATTCCGACACCGAAAAGGGAGTTATTGATGATATCGAAGCCGCTTACGCTTCATACAACAAATGGATAGACACTTACGGCGACTCTATAGACAAGTACCTCAACGACGGAGTGAATTATAAGCTCAAGTTGGACTCTTATAATAACGAATATAAAGCAATTGAGGAAATGGCAAATTCCGTTCTGGAAAAGGCAGAAGAAATAAGAAGCTTATTAACTCAAATGAACTATGACAACTACGCAGTTATCAGCGAAAAGGTGGATAAGGATTACCTTGAATTAAGCGCCCTTTACGATAAATTCAAGAACACCAACAGCTTCGTTGTGGACAAGGTATCTGAATATCCCCTTATAAAAAATGAAATTCTGCAAGCGAAGTATAACGTTCATTCCGAGCGCTACAGTGCCTTAATAAAAAACGAGTACGACGGATACGTTAAGCTTATTGACACAAGCTCCGCCTTCCGTACTCACAGAAGTAATCTGCGGGATGTCTACGATAGCGTAAAAGAAAGCTTTGACAGCGCTTTTAGCTTGAGTAAATCTATAGAGGTAAACTTGAACGCTCTAAAGACCTGCTATGACGAAAAGTCACGAGAATTAGAAAACCTGTATAAGAATTACTGCTATGACTTTGAAGAATATTCAGCAAAAGCCAAGCTCGCTGACTTGAGCCGCGAATATGAAAACAAAATTTCCATTTTCAAGATAGACTCTATCATAAAATCGGCAGAGGATAAAATTTCCTCGCTCTCTAAAAAAACCACTCTTGAAGATTATACTGAAGGGCTAAGATCAATTGTTGAGGAAGCGGAAGCTAAGCTCAAGAATGAAAACAATTCTTAACAAAAGAGAGGGCTTGTCAAGGCAAACTTGGCAAGCCCGTTTTCTTTATTCATAATATACAAAATACGACATATTTTTTCTATATAAAAATTTTTAGATTTTAGTTGAAAATTCTGTCAATATTTGATATAATAATTAAGTATATTGAGCAAAACGAAAGCTTTAAAAGAAGGATGTGTGGTTATGAAAAAAATTGGGTTTGACAACGACAAGTATGTTAAGCTTCAATCCGAAAAAATTAAGGAAAGAATATCAAATTTCGGTGGCAAGCTCTATCTTGAGTTTGGCGGAAAGCTTTTCGACGATTTTCACGCTTCTCGCGTTTTGCCCGGCTTTAAGCCCGACAGCAAGCTTCAGATGCTTTTGAAGCTTAAAGACGACGCTGAGATAGTAATTGTAATCAACTCGTCCGATATAGAAAAAAACAAGGTCAGAGGCGACCTTGGAATTACATACGATTTAGACGTTTTACGCTTGATAGACGCTTTCAACAGTACGGGGCTTTTCGTAGGAAGCGTAGTTCTCACGCGCTTTGCGGAGCAGGATGCGGCAATTGCATTCCAAAAGCGCCTCGAAAGCTTGGATATTAAGGTTTACCGCCATTATTCAATTCAGGGATATCCCTCCGATATTGAAGCAATTGTCAGCGACGACGGTTACGGAAAGAACGAATATATAGAGACCACGAGAAAGCTCGTAATAGTTACCGCTCCCGGTCCCGGCAGCGGAAAAATGGCTACCTGTCTCTCTCAGCTTTACCACGACAACAAACGCGGCATCAAGGCGGGATATGCAAAATTTGAGACCTTCCCCGTTTGGAATCTTCCTCTCAAGCACCCCGTGAATATCGCGTACGAGGCGGCTACCGCCGATTTAAACGACGTAAATATGATAGACCCCTTCCATATGGCGGCGTATGGAGAAATGACTGTAAATTATAACAGAGACGTCGAAATTTTCCCCGTTCTCAACGCAATGTTCTGCAAAATATACGGAAGCTCTCCATACAAATCTCCTACCGACATGGGAGTAAATATGGCGGGGTACTGTATCTCGGACGACGAGGCGGTTATCGACGCGTCGAAGCAGGAGATAGTTCGCAGATATTATACCGCTCTTTGCGGACAAAGAGAAGGTATGGTTTCCGATAGCGTAATTTACAAGCTCGACCTTCTTATGAAGCAGGCAAACGCCTCGCCCGATATCAGAAAGGTAGTATCTGCCGCGAACGAAAAGGCGGAGCTTACGGGAACGCCCGCGGCGGCGCTTGAATTGCCGTCAGGTGAGATTATAACGGGAAAGACGTCCTCGCTCTTAGGCGCTTCCGCTGCGCTTTTACTTAACGCATTGAAAAAGCTCGGCGGTATCAAGGACGATATTCCCTTGATTGCTCCCGAGGTTATCGAGCCGATTCAGCATTTGAAAATCGACCATTTAGGAAATCACAACCCCCGACTTCACACGGATGAAATTTTAATTGCTCTTGCTATTTGCGCCGCGACCTCACCTATCGCAGAGCTTGCAATGCAGCAGTTAGGAAAGCTAAGGGGATGTGAAGCTCATTCGACCGTAATTCTTACGCAGGTAGACGACAAAACTCTGAAAAAGTTAGGCATAAACGTTACCTGCGAGCCGAAATATCAAACGAAAAAATTATATCACCCAAAGAGATAAACGAAAATATATTACAGACGAAACAGAAGCTCTGCAAAAGCAGAGCTTCTATCTTTTTTTATTTCGATTTTTTCTTTTTGGAGAGATACCACATAACGAATACTCCCGTAAATGCGGATATAAGAACTATACTTATGATAGTGCTTAACGCGCTGTTTCCTGACGGAAGCCCGGCAGGAAGCTTATTTACGTAGATTTTATGCGTTATCACCGAATTTTCTTCGTAAACACGCCATTCCGTTCCGTCAAAAACCTCTCTTTTGAAGTTTATACTAACAGTACAATCTCCCTCTTTATAGAGTGTAAAGGAGGCCGAATACGGCGCATCCGTCCATACTTCGTCGTAGTATGCAGACCACGAGATAGGAGTATATCGCTCGTCTCCTGCGACGGGGTGTTCGTTATCAAGACCTATACCAACGGTAGAAAAGGCAAACTTATCACCTATAGCGTAGTATGTTTTATTGTAAATTCCGTCTATTTTTATATCCTCGAGCCGCGCCGAAGCAACTATTCCGCTGATAGTAATAGCGTACGCCTCCGAAGCGGATTCAATTACGTAAGAACCGTCGTCTTCGGGCTGGAGTAGCACACCGTTACTCTTAATCTCAAAATAAATACTCGGCATATAGCCCTCTGCCATATCAATGAAAAATCTGTAATTTTCTCCGTGCTTTACAAGGTTCGAGTCACTCTGTGCCCTTATATTGAATTTATCCGACTGCGGAAATGAAATCTCATATGTATTAGGCGTATAAACGGCATTTACCGTCATGTCGGATTTTATCGTAGTAAACTCAGATACATCCCAATGTGGCGTGACGTGGTTATAACCTATTTTGTTTGGAATTGAAGGTACGTTTATAAGAGTAGAGCCATAAGAGACCGCTTCGCTTGCGACCGTTTCACCATCAATAACGAAATTAACTATAAGCTTTCGTCCCTCTTTAATAATTACCTCTACGTATTGGCTCGCATGATAATCCTCTGTCGCGGCATATCTGACGTAATAAGTGCCCGCCGCAAGGTTTTCCAAAGCGCCTTCTCCGACGGTAATCCAGGTGTTACTCTCGGACGCTCTGTATTCCATTCCTTCCTTCAAGCCGAATATAGCACCGTCTCCTATACCCGAAACAGATTCATCTCGGGTACTTATTTCCTTCGGGGCCTCGTGAACGTAATATGAAACGGAAATAGTAATAGGAATGTTAGAAACAATCTGATAATTGTCGGTATCGTTCGGCATAAAGGTAGCTATAAACGTGTTCTTTCCAATATCGCCTACGCTCGTGTTAAGCGGCTGCATCCATACGAAGTGGCCTTGCGCCTGTATCGGAAGCTCTACGTCGCCTAACGTCTGCGATATCGTCGCAACCAAATCCATAGGAATAGTATAATTAGGCATCGCCTTTTTTACTTTCAAGCGCATCTGCGTTTTATTTCCTGCCTTATCTGTCGCAGAAACGACATAATCAAGCTCTCTCGGGAAGAGCGTAAAGGAAAAAGCAGATATCTTACCGTCAACGGTTACGGTATCGAGAAATGCGTCGTCTATCTCAATTTTTGTCTTTCCGTAATAGGTTTTATCCTCCGTTACGTTAAAGCTCGGAGCAACGTTATCAAATATAATACCGTCAGAGCCGACGTACGATGTATTCCCTGCCTTATCGACTACCTTCGCATATATGAATTTCGGCGCTCCCTGTGGGATAGTCATTCCTTCCTCGTAATTTCCCCAATAATAAACGCCGTTAAGCTCCTCTAAGGAGAGCTGATAGTCGGAAAGAAGTATGTAGGTGTCCGAGATACCGCTTCCCTCATCCTTACTGATAAGCTTTACGTTACCGTTTTGATTTGTGTAAATAAATTCTGCTGTGCCGTGCGAAAGCGTATTCCAAGAAAAAGAGGACACTCTCAGCTCAACGCTCGGAGCAGTTATATCTTTTACACCTTCGATAGTTATTGAGGTGTTTCTTTCTACAGAGGCGATAGTATAGGTATTGTCCGCCTTCAAGGAAACCTCCTTGCCGTTTATCTTTACCTTAAAATCCTCGGTGCAAGTATAACCGTTTCCCAATATAAAGCGGAAGGTATAGCTTTTTCCGTGTTCGACGAACATACTGGAATTAACCGCTTCTACCTTATATTCCTCCCTGCCCACCGGCAAAACGACAGAATAAACGTTTGGCGTATAAACTGCATTAACGTCTATATCCTTCGTGATGTTAGAGAAGTCGGTAACGTCCCACGTGGGAGGTGTCGTCGTGCTTCCTTCCTTCATCGGAACGTCGGGAAGCTCGGATAAGGTCTCGCCGTAAGAAACCTCATAGCTATAGCACCGCTTTCCGTCAGCGTAGAAATTAACTAATAATTTTCTTCCCTCTTTTATATTTACGTTTGTCTCCGCGCTTGCCTCTTCTGTTTTCGTAGCTGCATATCTGACCGCATAAGAGCCGGTGCTCAAGCCCCTCACCTTATCACTGAATATTCCTATCCATTCACCGTCAGGCAAAGCCCTGTATTCCATACCGTCGGAGACGTTGCATATTTCTCCGTCGCCTTTTTTGCTTATAGTTTCGTTATTAACATAAATCCCTGTAGGAGCGTTCTTTGCAGATACCGACAATGAAAAAACAGCAAAAAGAACGAAAACAAGCGTTATTGCAAATAAAAGTTTGCTTTTTTTCATAACCCCTCCTGAGATATTCCGTGACACATATCTATGTAACACAAAATACTTTTTAATAGAAATTTCTCTATATAATTATACACCTATATAAGCAAAATGTCAATAACTGTATTTTCCAACGCAGTAAGATTTTTGTTTTTATAGACAAAAATCAGGGACTTCAATAAAAATTGAAGTCCCATTGTCATAGAGTTGTGTTTTTTAAAACGAGATAATATACGTTCACGCAATATAATTAAAGCTTCAGGTCGTCTTCCTTTATGTAACCTATTTTTCTGAAGAGCGCGCCGAACGCTATCGCAAGCACAGCAGGAATAATAAAGCAAATAAGCGCAAGACCTATCCAATCAAAAGCGGTAACCGCTCTTTCATACTCTCCGCCAAACCAGCCAAGCACAATACTTATAGGACCGAGCAGACCGCAGGTGCCCATACCCGAATTGATAGCTGCGCCGTACATTTCGAGCTTGAAAACGCAGGTAGCAAGAGGGCCTGTTATTGCAGAAATCAAGACAGGAGCTATCCAGATTTTAGGATTTTTAACTATATTTGGCATTTGAAGCATACTTGTTCCAATACCTTGCGAAACAAGACCGCCTATCTTATTTTCACGGTAACTCATAACAGCGAAGCCCACCATCTGAGCACAGCAGCCCGCAACGGCTGCACCGCCTGCGAGAGCAAGTCCCGCATAATCACGCTCTATCAAAATTCCCGCTGCATCAAAGAGAGGCATACCTGAAAGACCTATCGCAGCACATATTGCGGCAGAGCTTATCGGAAGCGTGAGCGCAATGCCTATAATCACAGAAACCAAAATGCCCATTACAAACGGCTGTTGAAGTGTAGCCCAACCGATAAAGTCGCTTACGTAGTTGACAAGCACACCGATTGGCGGCGCTATAAGCACGGCAAGCGCACCGCCCGAAAATACGGTAACGAAGGGAGTGACGAGAATATCGACCTTTGTTTCCTTTGAGACCGCCTTACCAAGCTCGGTGGCTATGATGGCAATTAAAAGCACTGCAAGAGGGCCTCCTGCCGCACCAAGCGAGTTCGCCGCATATCCAACAGCGGCGGATGAATAAATTACGAGTGGCGGCGCCTTTAGCGCATACGCTATTGCAATTGCCATAGCAGGACCTGCAACTGCCTGTGCGAATCCTCCTATTTGATCAAACACAGTTAAGCCGGGTATCATACCTATCGCCTTAAAAATAGTTCCGATAAGAAGAGAGCCAAAAAGACCGAGCGCCATTCCGCCCATAGCGTCAATTCCATAACGCTTAGCAGAAATAACTATATCCTTTCTTTTCAAAAAAGCTCCTATTGACGAAATAAGTTTTTTCATTTCTCCTCCAAAGATATACTTCTTTTGTTTTTGACATTTTACAGATAGATGTATTTTAGCACAAAAAATCCTAAAATGCAAGATTTTTTGCATTATCTATTACAATAAAAATAGCCAAAGACACACTTTCAATGCATTTTTGACTATTTTTGTTTACATTTTATTACAAGAGATAATAGGGCATATCGTCGCCTATCTTAACAAACGCAGTTTTGGTCTTGTTCTTTACGTATCTGACCGCCTGTCTCGTCTCGTCTGTCTTTTCTCTGCCTTGAGGCGCCTTCGGCGTCGGTTTCTTTGCAGGAGCTTTTGCAGCGGACTTCGGCTTCTGCGTGGTTTTTGCGGGCGCTTTTGAGGTGGACGCCTTCTTTGCCTCGGTCTTTGCCTTAGGCGCAGCTTCCTTCTTTACGGGTTCTTTTTTCGCTTCCTTATTTGCTTCCTCTTGTGGCGCGCCGTTTGAAGCTATGAAAACACGGTTGATGCTGTTCTTACCTACTGACATATTTCTCTATCTCCTTTGTTAATTCTATATATTCTTTTGCGCTTCGTGAGCTTTTTTTGTAGGATACCACCGGTTTACTGTTATCCTGCGCCCACTCAACTGCGCTATCGACACGAATAATATTCTCGAATAATCTCACACCCTCAATAGAGTTAAGACTTTCGTGTGCCTGCTTGAAATAATTCTTTCTCTCGTCTGCCTTGGTAATAACTATTCCGAGCAAATCAAGCTCGGGCGACATGGATTTGACCTGAGAATAAAAATCAAACATATTCGCCAGTCCGAAAAGTCCCCACGGGCTCGCTTCAACGGGAATAATCAGATAATCCGTCGCACAAAGTATATTCATAACCCAACCACCAAGAGTAGGTGGAGCGTCTATCAGAATATAGTCATAAGCACCGCTTTCCTTCACCTTTTGCAGCCCTTTACGAAGAATAAATTCTCTCTGCCACTTGGTAAAAAGGTCAAATTCTACCGAGCTCATAAGAGTAGAGGAAGGTACTATATCAAGATTTTCATACTCGGTATTCGCAATAAAATCGGATATATCCTTCTGTTCCTTGATAGCGGTATAAAGATTTTTTCCGCTCTGAGCATGCTCGAGCGCCACATCCTCGGAAAAGAAGGAGAGCGTCAGGTTCATCTGCATATCTCCGTCGATTAAAAGCACTCTTTTTCCACTTGATGCGAGACAGTAGCCAACGTTTGAGCAGGTGGTAGATTTTCCGCTACCGCCCTTGTTGTTTGCGAATGAAATGACTTTTGTTACAGGCATAAGATTTCTCCCGTCTATTTATCGTTATTCAAATGATCCAATATATCCCTTATTCCTTCGCCGGTATACGAGCTGACACGGAATATTTTTTTACATCCCGAAATAGTGAGCCATCTTTCCGCCCTGTCGGGATCTGCTCTCGGCTTATCTATTCCGGTTATAATTCCAACTACCTCCCTGTTATTCACAAGGCAGGTTATGTTTGGACTGAAAATGGAGTACTGATCGTCTGCGCTTATTACCAAGCCAACGACGTCCGCCTCATAGGCGTATAACGCAAGCGCCGCGCCTAACTGCCTAACTTCCGTATATTCTCCCGGAGTATCTATAATTGCTTCTCCGTACTGTACGTACTGCGTTTTAAAATAATGAAGCTCTTCGCCCCTTAACGCTTGGATAAGCGTCGTTTTTCCTGCTGCTACACGGCCTATTAAAATAAGCTTTCTCATGTCCTTGTGATTTCACAAACCGAATATCCGAGCTTGTTTTTTACGTATTCCACAATAGCGGTAACAGACGCCTCAACCTCGGAGACCGTGCCCGTCATAATAACGGTGCCCGTAAATCTATCTACGAACTCCACGCTCGCGCCCGACGCCTTCATAGCAATGTCTGCGCCGATAACAGCGGTTTCAGCAGGACTTACCGTGAGAATACCTATCGCCGTTCTCGTATATTCAACAGTTGGATTAAGTCCCAATTTATAATAAAGCGACTGGTCGGGGTTAGCAATTACGTGAGCAAGTGTAACCTGCTTACCCGGCACAAGCTCTTGGATAATTCGCATTTTATCCTGCATAGAAATGTCCATATTAACCTCCTATTTGGCATATCAAACCGCTTCTCTGCGCGGTTTCAAGCAAAAATTGCATTTTCTCTTGGGGAATTGTAGGAACGTCGCCCATAAGATATTCCCTGCCCAAGCCCTTATACTTGTCCTCTCCGAACCTGTGATACGGCAACAGATGTAGCCGTGTGACGTGAGGAAGAGAATTTGCAAATTTAGCAATTTCTAAGATTTCAGACGGCGTATCGTTAAAGCCGGGAATTACGGGAACGCGAATTACGAGCTCCTTTGCGATTTCGTCAATGTATCTCGCATTAGACAGTATAGTTTCGTTAGATTTTCCCGTAAATTCCTTGTGCTTATCGGAATTCATATGCTTTATATCAAGCATCACGTAATCAACGTGGGGAATAATGCGGGAAACGACATCTCGCGGAAGCGCCGCCGTAGTTTCTATCGCCGTGCTTATTCCTCGGTTATGCGCCTCGCGCAAAAGCGCGATAGCAAATTCGCTCTGACACATCGCCTCGCCGCCCGAAAGGGTAAGTCCGCCGCCCGAGCGAAGATAATAAGGGATATCCTTTTCTACCTCGCTCATAACGTAATCTACGGTAACGTCCTCTCCGACGGTTTTTACTCCGTTTTTGGTGTTCATCTGCTGTATGTCCCACTCCTGAGACTCAGGATTACAGCACCAGCGACAACGGAGCAGACAGCCCTTTAAGAATACTATCGTGCGTATTCCCGGTCCGTCATGAATGGAAAACCGCTGTATATCAAATATTCTGCCTTTTACTTCGCCTAAATTCTCCATAGCGGCTTTCCTTTCATTAAACTAAAATATCAAAATTAAAATCCTAACTGTGTTCTGTTGATAATATCGTCCTGAAGCGACTTTGAAAGCGTATTGAACAATGCGCTGTATCCTGCAACACGGACAACGAGCGTTTTATATTTCTCGGGGTTTGCCTGAGCGTCCAAGAGGGTTTCACGGCTTACCACGTTAAACTGCATATGCATACCCTTCTGGTCAAAGAATGCCCTGATATATGAAACGAACTTATTAAGACCGCCGTCGCCGCTGAGAGCGGTCGGGTGGAATTTTTGATTGAAAAGCGTTCCGTTGGAAGCGATAAGGTGGTCGAGCTTTGCGACCGAGTTCGCAGCCGCCGTAGGACCGTGGGTATCTCTGCCGGAAGCAGGGCCTACTCCGTCTGCTATGGGTGTGAACGCAAGACGTCCGTCAGGGGTAGCGCCCGTCTGCGCGCCGAGCGGAACGTTCGCAGATACGGGATAAAGTCCTGCCTGATAGCGACCGCCTCTCGGATTCGTATACTTCTCTACCGGCTTCGTATAGGAATAAGCGACGTCTCTCGCCATTGCGTCTGCCTCAGGAATATCGTTTCCGTACTTTTGAACGCCCTCTATCAATTTTAAAATTTCTTCAAATCTTGCCTTCTTCTCGGGAGATGCGCCGCTGTTTTCGGTAATCTCCTTATGTATCTTCTTGATTTGCTCGTCATCCACTTCTATACCGTTCTTAGCAAGTGCGGCGACAACTCCTATTGTCATATCCTCTGCGTGCTTACCCTTAAAGCCACGTCCGAAGTTGAAGTCGAGCGCTTCCTTATACTCTTCCATAGTTACGAGCTTCTTATCGAATACCAATTCCTTGATTGCAAGAAGCGCGTCGGTCATATTAGCGATACCGAAGCCCTGAGGACCTGTAAAATTATATACGGCTCCTCCCTCCTGTATGCTCTTTCCTCTGCCTATACAATCTGATACCATAGAGGATTCAAAAGGCAGAGGGCAACGAGTCGCGTGCGCTAAATCAAGCGCGTTATCAGCGTTTGCAAGAAGCTCTATCATATATTCCTGCTGCGCTTTATACGCATCGTAGAACTCTTCGAAGGTATTCATTTTACAAACGTCGCCCGTGGGCAGTCCTATCTGAACTCCCTTATCATATCCGTTAGAGAAAACAAGCTCCATAGGACGACACATATTGAAGAATGCCGCGTCGTGCCAACCGTCCGTTTTTCCCGCCTTCTGCGGCTCTACGCATCCGATGATACAGTAATCTCTTGCATCGTCGATAGAAACGCCTCTCGCCATAATAGCGGGTATAATAACCTCGTCATTATAGAACGCGGGTATTCCAAGTCCCTCTCGAACAAGGTATGTCGCCTTCAAAAGCAGGTCGTGGGGCGAGCCGTTCCAAACACGCATAGTAAGCGACGGCTGAGGTAATCTGACGTGTATAGATGCTTCGATACACATATACGAAAGGTCGTTCGTTATATCAACACCGTTCTCATCCTGACCTCCGATGATGAGGTTCTGGAACAAGCCGTAGCCGGCGAAGCCCCTCGCTGATTCGACATCACGAACCTTGCTCACGTCGTTTAGCTTAACCCAAAGACAGTCGATAAGCTCCTGCGCAAATTCGACTGTAATTTTGTTTTCTTCTCTGTCCTTCTTATAGAAGGGATACATATATCTGTCAAATCGTCCGGGCGAAATGGAGTGACCGTTAGACTCGATCTGTATTAACTGCTGTACGAACCAGAAGGACTGACACGCCTCGTAGAAGCTTCTCGCTCCCTTTGCGGGAACTCTATCGCAGTTTTCGGCTATCTGCAAAAGCTCTGCCTTCCTCTGTTCGTTGCTTTCCTTTTGCGCCATGCTGCGAGCGAGCGCGGAATATCTGCGCGCATAATCGATAGCCGCCTGACAGCTCTCGATAACTGCGTGGAGGAAGTTGCTGCGACTGACGTAATCTGCCTCCCCCTTATTCAATTTAGCGAGGGCGGCCTTCGCCTCCTCGATAATATATTCATATCCGTAGGTAATTACCTTTTTATAGTCAACGCTTATATGACCTATACCGTTATAAAAATAGTTACCGACGGTAAAGACGTTATGCTCTGTGAAAGCGGAATATGCTTCGGGGAGCATATTTTCCTTCGCTAAATCACTTACGGTTTTTCCCTTCCAATACGGAAACACTTCGCGAAGACGTTTCTTTGACTCCTCGGAAATATAAAAGGGGTCGGCATCTCTTTCACCGATAGTATCGAACTCCCGCTCAAGCCATTCGCAAGAATACTCAGGGAAAACCTGACATCCGCGAGAAGCGATAGAGCTCGAGCCGACGATTAATTCGTTATCACGAATTATAATCGGAATATTGCGGAGAATGTGCGCAAAAGCAGCGCTACGTCTACGGATAATAGGCAACGCCTCGGTCATTTTGTAGCTTTCCGTAATCAAAACGCCTCGGTCTGCCTCTATCTCGGGCGTGCTCGCCAAAAGCGCATCCTTCAGTTTTTCTATTCTTTCGCTTTTTTCTATGACAAATTTCATTCTGTCCATAGCTATCTCCAATTTATCTAATTATTTTTATTATATTTGTTCCCAAAGCTCTGAATGTGGCGCCGGAATAACGGACGTATTTGCAAGCAAGCCCTGCTCGGTAGCGTGCTTTGCCCCTGCCTCTACTGCGGCGGTAACGTCGCCTACCTCGCCTGTGACCAAAACGATGCCCTTTCCGCCCATACCTCTTGAAACCCTGAGGTCGTATATTTCTATCTTTGCGGTCTTTACGGCTATATCCGCCGCTTTAATTGCGCTCGAAGCCGAGAAGGTCTCGATGATACCGACGCTTCCTTCCTTTTTCGCCGTCTGAGTACCGAAGAGAGCGGAAATTACTCTCGCGTCTATTCTACCCATGATACTGCTATCCACTAAGGTCGAGCCGTATTTTCCTTTTACGTGCTCAATCGACGCTGTAACGTCGGCAATGCTTCCCGTTATAATTATCTCGTATTTACCGGGGCAAGCGGGGTGCGCGGAAACCAAGGTTATACCTGCGCTCTTGAGCGCCGAGTCACACGCTTCTATTCCCTTTGCTATGCTTTTTATTTCTATTACGCCAACAGATTGATACATAATTCTCTATCCTTACTTCTCTATCAAAATTCGGTTCTCGTCGGCAAAGACGACCCTGCCGTCGATAGATGCGTGCTGAGGAACCGAAAGCCCCTCTGTCGCATCGGCTACCTTATCCGTACAAGCTACCAGATCTCCCGTCTTGCAGCATAAAGCCGAAGGCGCTCCTATATGGCTTCTTGTAAATATTTCTACTGATTTTGCTTCTATATCCTTTCGGTAAAGCTCGCTTTCCTTATCGTATTTATCAACGCCCAAAAGCGTAGCCCAACGCTCGCTCGGCATAAGACGGTATTCACGCTGCTCCGACGGACGCGGAGTTAAATTCTCGGTGAAGCGAAGCTTGTTTCTCGAAAGCTCTTCCTTTAGCTTTTGAATTACGTTTTTAGGTGAAATGCCCTGACTGCAAGCCGCCGTCGCACAAATTCCGCAGCTACAGCAAAGCGAAGCGTTTACGTAAAATGCGGGATCTATTGTCTCGCTCGACGTAGCAACTCTTACGAGCCGATGAGGCTCGATCGGATATCCGAGCAAAGCTCTCGGACACATATCTGTACAACGTGTGCATTGACAGCAGGCAGATGATGCCCTCTTTAGCTGAGCGTCCATAGCTACGAGCTTTGATGCCACCGCCTCTGTACTGTTCGGCAAAATCAAAAGCGCCTTAGTCGTTTTCTTTATTGTAGCGGTGTTTATATTTACGACGTTTCCCATAGACGGACCGCCGTCTATCAGAGCATGCTCCTCGTCAACAGAAATTCCAAGCTCTGCAAGCAGATCTAGAACTCGCATTCCGATAGGAGCGTTTACCACATAGCTTTTCTCTATATCTCCGCCCACCGTCAGCCATTTCTTTGTAACCGGCTTGTTCTCGAAAAGCGCACGGTAAACGTTAAGCGCTGTTTCAACGTTGTAAACGATAACGCCAACGCTCGCAGGAAGCTTTCCGGGTGGCACTACTCTGCCGACTGTCTGAAATATGAGAGCAATTTCATCGCCCATGGGGTAGACGTCGGGAAGAACCCTCACTCTGACGTTGTCCTGTAACATCTGTCCGTCAACAAACGACAGCTTCTTCGCCGTATGCTCCTTTACAGAAAGGAAAGTGCTTTTCACGCCGAGCGCCTTTGAAATTTCCTCTATTCCATGGCAAACCTTCAAAAGATGCTCGCGCATAATTATATAGTCGGTATAGAGCAACGGCTCACATTCGGCGCCGTTTATTATCAAGGTATCTATACCCTCTGTAAGCTTTGCATAAGATGGGAAACCTGCGCCACCGTCGCCAACGATTCCCGCCTCTTGCATTATTTTTTTTAAATTAGAAAACATATGTATCTCCGATTTAGTCTACAATACCTACGACTACTGCATCAACAGGCGCTCTCTGCTCCTTGAGCGCAAGGCGCGCAGGGCTACCCGTGGTTATGAGAACCGTTTCTCCTATACCTGCGCCAACACTGTCAACGGCAATTAAATATTTTTCAGTTTCAACTCCGTTTTCAATTATTTTAACCTCGAGAAATTTACTTCCTACCAAAGTCTCCTGCTTTCTTGTAGAAACAATGTGTCCGACAACGATTCCCTTTAACATAATTTTTTCTCCGTTTTTTATTTGATTAACTTTACTTTGCTTCCGTTACCGATGCCGACGGCGTTAGCGTCGTCGGTATCTACGTGCATTTCTAAGGCGAATGCATCGCTGACTCTCACCTGAACGTCATACCATCTCGTGCGTCTCTTTCCGTTTACGTCTATCGTCACGTAATCTCCGTCCTTAAGACCGAAGCGAAGCGCGTCTGACGTGTGCATATGAATATGACGGTTCGCTATTATACAGCCCTCGCTAAGCGTTACCACGCCCTTTGGGCCTATAATCGTAATTGGCGCCGAGCCGGCAATTTTACCCGATTCTCTTACAGGCGGCTTAACCTTTAACTGATAGGAATCGGTCATGGATATTTCCACCTGAGACGCGCTGCGAAGCGGGCCTAAAACTCTTACGTTTTCGATAGGTCTGAGTGATGGGCCAACAATAGTCAGAAGCTCCTTGCAGGCATATTGTCCCGGCTGTGATAAATCCTTTAAATGCGTGAGCTCATAGCCCTTACCAAAGAGGATTTCCAAATGCTCTTTTGTCAAATGAATATGTCTGTTTGAAACTCCGACGGGAATGTCTCCTTCTTCGGAATTGCCCTTTGACGTATTATCCATCTCGTTTAAAACCTTTTTCACCATTGCAACGATTTCCGAGCTGCTGATTTCCATTTTCTACTCTCCTCTGCTATATATCTATCCGAAAAATCGGAATTATTTACAAATTTACGGTTTTTGCTGATTTTTTACTATCTATTATTTTCGACTGAATGACTTTTTTCCCCTCGCGGGGAGGTATCGGAGAAAATCTCCGATACCCTCTTTGCTTAACAGCTAATTAGTTGAGCTTCGGAAGAAGCTTTTCAACATCTGCATGAGGACGAGGAATAACGTGAGTAGCAATAACCTCTCCGAGAGAAGATGCTGCTGCGCCGCCTGCTTCAACTGCTGCCTTAACAGCTCCTACGTCGCCACGAACCATAACGCTTACCAATCCGCTACCGATTTTCTCGCTGCCGATAAGAATTACGTTTGCTGCCTTTACCATTGCATCTGCTGCCTCGATTGCTGCAACAAGACCTCTGGTTTCAACCATTCCCAAT
>JAZNBK010000063.1:0-10292 GCA_045587025.1 Eubacteriales bacterium | reverse complement strand
CGCTGTTATAATTAGGTCTCGACCACTTACCGAAAAGGTTCGGGAAGCGGTAAACGAGAACCTTGGCACCCGTCTCTTCACCGTAGGCAAACATCAGCTCCTCTCCTGCCTTCTTGCTTCTGCCGTAGTCAGAGTCGTAGCGACCTATGCACGTTGCCTGAATTGACGAGGAAATCATTACAGGACAGGTGTTTCCGTACTTTTTCAGCGTATCAAGAAGCTTAGACGCAAAGCCGAAATTGCCCTGCATAAATTCCTCGCTATTTTGAGGACGATTCACCCCCGCGAGGTTGAAAACAAAATCACATTCACGACAAGCCTCGTCAAGAAGCTCGTCGGTCGAACCAAGGTCGTATTCGTATATTTCCTCGATGACAAGCGACGGATGCGTTCTGTCCTTGCCGTCCTTTATGTTTTTCAGTGCCGCGACAAGGTTTTTTCCAACGAAGCCTGCCGCACCTGTAACAAGGATTTTCATATTATTTTCCGTCCTTTGCAAGCTCGTCCTGAATGTATGCAAGGGAGGCGATTTTCGCCTTGGTTTCTTCAACGGTAAGGAGCTTGGTGTTGTTGGAATTGAACTCGGTGAGGGTGTTACGCTCAGCGTCACCCTTGTTGAAATACTTATCGTAGTTAAGTCCGCGCTTGTCGCAGGGCACGCGGTAGAAGTTGCCCATGTCGATAGCGTTAGCGCACTCCTCGTTGGTAAGGAGCGTTTCGTACATCTTCTCGCCGTGACGGATACCGATAACCTTGATAGCATTCTTATCACCGCCGAAGAGCTCGCAGACAGCCTCTGCTTGAGTCTGAATCGTGCAAGCGGGAGCCTTCTGGACGAGAATGTCGCCACTCTCGCCGTTCTCAAACGCGAAAAGCACGAGGTCAACCGCCTCATCAAGCGACATGATGAAGCGCGTCATCGTGCCGTCGGTGATGGTGATGGGATTCCCTGCCCTGATCTGATCTATCCAAAGCGGAATTACCGAGCCTCGAGAGCACATTACGTTGCCGTAACGTGTACAGCAGATCTTGGTTTTGTCGGGGCTTACTGTACGCGACTTTGCGACGATAACCTTCTCCATCATCGCCTTGCACGTGCCCATCGCGTTTACAGGGTATGCCGCCTTGTCGGTGGAAAGGCAAACTACGTTCTTTACGCCCGCTTCAATGGCGGCGGTAAGGACGTTTTCCGTTCCGAGAACGTTGGTTTTGACAGCCTCGATCGGGAAAAACTCGCACGAGGGCACCTGCTTGAGCGCCGCCGCGTGGAATATGTAATCAACGCCGTGCATAGCGTTCTTCACGCTCGCAAGGTCGCGCACGTCGCCGATGTAGAATTTGATTTTTTCAGCCACCTCAGGCATCTTAGCCTGGAACTCGTGACGCATATCGTCCTGCTTCTTCTCGTCACGTGAGAAAATTCTTATTTCGCCGATGTCGGTACGAAGAAAACGGTTAAGAACCGCGTTGCCGAAGGAGCCCGTACCTCCTGTTATTAAGAGTGTTTTTCCTGTAAATAAGCCCATTTTTACATCCCCTTTTATTTTTTATATGTGTACAAATATTAATTTTTATTTTTCACAGTTTCATTCGATATGGATAAAAGATACTGACCGTAATCAGTCATTTTGAGTTCTTCGCCGAGCTTTATAAGCTGCTCAGTCGTAATAAAACCGCGACGCCAAGCAATCTCCTCGATACATGAAATATAAAGCCCTTGCCTCTCCTGAACAGCCTCAACGTACATTCCTGCCTTGAGCATCCCCTCGGGAGTTCCCGTATCAAGCCAAGCCATACCGCGACCGAGAAGCTCAACGTGTAATTCGCCCATTTCCAGATACGCGTTGTTTACCGCCGTTATCTCTATCTCTCCTCTTGCCGAGGGCTTAACGCTTTTCGCAATCTCAACCACACGGTTATCGTAGAAGTAGAGCCCCGGAACGGCGTAATTCGATTTCGGATGCTCGGGTTTTTCTTCTATTGAAATGACTCGGTGGTCCTTATCAAACTCAACGACACCGAATGCTCTTGCATCCTTTACTGGATAGCCGAAAATTGTAGCTCCGCACTTACGGTCTTTTGCATTCCATAGTATACGGCTCATATCCTTGCCGTAAAATACGTTATCACCGAGAATCAAGCAAACGTTGTCATCTCCGATAAATTCCTCGCCGAGAATAAAAGCATCTGCAAGGCCGCGAGGCTTGTCTTGAACCTTATACGAAAACTTAACGCCGATTTTCTCGCCTGTTCCGAGGAGCCTTTCATAATTTGGAAGGTCCTCGGGAGTTGAAATTATAAGAATTTCTCTAATACCAGCCAACAGAAGCATAGACAGAGGATAATATATAAGGGGCTTGTCATATATTGGCAAAAGCTGTTTTGAAACGACCTTGGTCATAGGATAAAGACGAGTTCCCTTACCGCCTGCAAGAATTATACCCTTCATATTCCTTCCCCTTTACGTGCAATTTAAGATGACATCACATATACGGTTGATATCCTTCTCATCTAAATGTGCGTACATAGGCAAGCAAAGCACGTTTTCCGAAAAATCCTTCGCCTTTGGCGTCAAATAAGACAAGTCTTTACCAAACCCCTTGTTAGCGGAAACGAGCGGATAAAAATACTTTCTTGCAACGACGTCTATTTGAGCAAGCTCTGCTGCTACGTCATCTCTGTTTTTGCCGAATACCGACTTATCAAAAAGCACCGGAAAATAAGAATAATTATGTACAACTCCTTCGCGCAACGATAGAAGGCGAATTCCTTCAATCCCGGAAAGTCTCTCTTTATAAATTTCATAAACCTCTTTACGCGAAGCGATTTCCTCATCTATGTGACGCAAATTGCAAAGTCCCATAGCAGCCTGGAACTCATTCATTTTTGCATTTGTGCCAAAGAGCGTCAGCTCGTCCTTAACTATTCCGAAATTGCGTTCTTGCGCTACCTGAACACCAAATTCTTTGTCACGGAAAGTCAGGCATCCGCCTTCTATAGTATGAAAAACCTTTGTCGCATGGAAAGAAAACATAGAAACATCGCCATAGTCCCCTATTGCACGGCCCTTATATTCGACACCGAAAGCGTGTGCGGCATCGTAAATTACACGAAGTCCGTATTTCTTTGAAATTCTTTCTATCTCTTCTATATCGCATACGTTACCGTAAACGTGAACGGCTAATATAGCGCACGTTTTATCTGTTATAAGCGATTCTATCTTTGTAACATCAATTGTATAGTCGTCTGCCACGTCGCAGAATACAGGAGTACAGCCTGCTTGAACAATCGCGTTCGCAGTCGAAGCAAAGGTAAAGGGCGTTGTAATAATCTCTCCCTTTAATCCAAGTGCTTTGATGGCGCAGTACAAGGCTAAATGTCCATTAACAAACAGCTCCGTATTCTCCACCTTCAAATATTCTCGCAATTTTTCCTTCAGCAGCTTGTGCTTCGCACCGTTATTGGTCAACCAATGAGTTTCCCAAATATCTTTTATTTCCTCACAGTATTCCTCGAATGTGGGCAACGATGAACGAGTTACGTTGATTGTCATATTTTTCTCCTAACACCTTATTTTTGAGAAGAGGTGTATTTCGTAGCCTTTCTTTTTGTAGGTACCATTGTTTTTTCACCGGCGATATACATTTTTATAAGTCCTAACAATACGATAGCGGAAGATGCGAAAAACAATATAGGATATGCTTTTTTATAAATAAATACGCATATATCCGTTGCCGTTTCTCCACCGATTATAAGCGCTGCGACGTATCCGAAAAAGGAAAGCGCGCCCAAGAACAGTACCAACATAATACCAGTGCCATATATCACGCTAAGCACATTTGCAATTTTTTGTCTTGTTTTCACTGTTACACACTCCTTTTTTACAATCCAATAATAGGAAGCCAGCCGAGAAGCACGATTACTTCCATAACATACTGCACCGCAACCCACCAAAGGTCGTTTTTCAGCGTTTTGTCAAAATCGGATTCAGCAATTGACATTCCTGCATACATACCGAGCGCAAAAGGCGGAGTGATTCCGCACATTACACCGCACATACACGGGAGCATTGCCGCGACCAGCAAAGGATTTGCTCCTGATGCCGCAAACAGGCTGATGAATACAGTTCCGAACATAACCGTAACCGATGACCCGGGGATAACCATAGTAACAAAGCAGGTTAAAAGAGGAATCAAGAAGCATAGCCCCACGAGCCCGATGTTAAGCTGCTCAAACACGGTCTTAATTTGAGTACCTGCCTCAATATACTCAAACAGCTCGCCAATGGTGTATCCAAAAATGCAGGTTGATACGATAGGAGCCAACCCCTTAACGCCTCTGGAAAAGTTTTCAATCATTGAGCGTGGGCTTCTTTGAGACTTGTCCTTAGTAACTAAAATTCCGTATAAAGTTGCAATGCCCGCTACAAAAATCAGCAGAGAGCTTGAAAAATATTTAGCACCGGTCGCTCCGAGACGCTCGGTAATGAACGTAGCGTTGAGAGCCGAGTCCAAAATAAACGGAAGCAAAATTATTACAGGCAATAAAAGTCCTGTCCAACCCGTCTTAAGCGTTTTACCAATAGGAGGTATATCCGTCTTATCCATAGGCTTGATTTTGTAAATCAAACAAAATACAAATAACTGCACTACACGTGCTAAAATAAACCAGAGTGAAATTCCCCAACATACAACCCAGAATTTGCCCGTTGTCATTTCGCTATCGGGTGCAAACGCAAGATACGCACCAAGCGCTGCTACGATATTTGCCGACGGCGGTATCATGTTTCCAAGATAACTCGAAGTGCTCTCAACGTTTGCGGCAAGCTCAGGCGGAAAGCCCGTCTTTTTCATCGCCGGAATAGTAATCGTTCCCGTTGCCATAACGTTACCGGGACCGCTGCCTGACAGTGCGCCCATAAAGCTCGATGCAATTATAGACGCATAGCCTGCGCCGCCGGGAATACGGCCTAACAGAGATATTATTATCATAACGCAATTATCAACAATTTTCGTTTTAGCGAGAATTTGAGACATCGCTACAAAGGCTACCATAGAATATAGCAGCGACGTTTTCATAGCTGATGTGAAAAACGTGCCAACTTGTCCCCAAGTTCCCGTCATAGCGACGAGAATTACGAAAGAGATAATTACTCCCTCGTAAATCGGGCGCTTGAAAAGTAAAAACCACAGGCATATCACCGCAAGCATTATGCCAAGGTATATCAGTGCTTCTGGAATCATTTTGTTTCTCCTTCTTTTTTGTTTATCGTGAAATATTATACCATATAAAAATCACGGTAAACTCGACCTTCGGTTTACTTATTTATCCAATCCACGCAATATTGAGATTTCTTTTAAATCAGAGATCTTATTAGCGTGATATTTTTCATAAATTTCAATGAATAACGTTGCGTCCTCAAGTTCCTCGTCTGTATGTATAGGAATATACACCGTTCCCCTGCCAAGGACCTTTTTATCGACTTTTTTCGGATCTCTGCTTAATGTCCCGTTATAAAATGTTATAGGAATTTTCTTGTCGCCTAAAAACAAAGAAATATTATCATCGCTTGCCATGCAATTTCGGAACTGTCTCGTAATATTAACTCCGAACAAAAGAAATTTATCATTGATAACCATTTTCTTTTCAGACGTTAAATTAAAGAAGGAAATATTAAGCCCGTATTTCTCTAGATTTAAACTGCGTACATAATCCCTATCTTTTGTCATTATCGCAATATCTGTTATGCCAACCAACATAAAATACGCCAAAAGATAGTGTATAAGAGGCTTACCTGCGACAGTCCCCCTGACATCATCTACCCAAAGTTCGCCGCCCCATTCATGTTTTTTCCCAACTAAAGGAAGAGATATAAGATTCTCAATGTCTATATTTAGAAGAACAGACAATTTAGGAAACAGGGATACATCCGGCAAACAAATGCCCCTCTCCCACTTTGACACAGCTTTATCTGTTACAAATAAGCCTGAAGCTAAAGATTTTTGAGTGTATCCCGCAGCTTTTCTTGACTTTTTTATAAATATTCCTATTTCTTTTGTATTCATTGTTGTTTACTAATGATTATTCGTAAAAGAAAGGTTGATATTTAGGAGCGACCATATCATTTCCGTTTACATCTTTTATGTCAATCAAATTGTGTGCTTTCCTTACCGTTTCTACGAACTGTTCTTTTGTATCACAAGAAACAATAAATCTAATCGCCACGTTGTTAGCCGTACCGTAACTTTCTATTGTATCCCCTACTTTGTGGCATTGATGATACCCCTTTATTCCGTCCAGCTTGAGTATTTCTTCTATACCGTTAAATGACCCAATTTGCCCAATTCGCAAATCATAATAAAGCAATGCGGAATATTTTTTAGCAAAAGCTTTATCAATTTTGCTAATTTCCGCAATATCTCCCATTTTTCCTGTTATTGCAAAATTTGTAAGCAAATTAGCAATGTTAATACCGCATGCAGCTTCTACTACGCGCCAATCCTGTGCTCCACCCATTCTTAATGACGGATCAAAGAAACGAAATTTACCATTATCATAAAAACCCGTTAAAGACATTGCTCCGTTTTTAATACCTATATCCTTCAGCATGCCGATAACTTTATCATTTGTTGTATCGATATATTCCTCATAAAAACGCGATGGATACGAGGACGTTCCCATATACACTCTCGTTCCATCTTCGAGAACACTGTCCCATACATCTGACATAGTAGAAAAATAGAAATTCCCGTCGCAAGCAACATATTTTGCGCAAAATTCAGGGCATTTCATATACTTTTCAATAACAACCTCTTTTCGTTTTGAAAAGCCTAAAGAATATTCAACAGCAGAAGCCATATCCTCAGATTTTTCAACTACAATTATTCCTTTTGATGCTCTTCCGTCAACAGGTTTTACCATTATCGGATATTCAAGATTTTTATATTCTTCATCTGTGAGCGATCTATCCATATTGTATTTTGGGATAACATCAAGTCCGTGATCTACGCAACATTTGGCGAACTTGTCCTTATTTGTCATTATATCAAACTGCTCAAATCCTGCAACACAGGGTAAGCCTAATTTTTCACAAATTTGCTGATAAGGTTTTTGCCCGGGGTCTATGCAGTAGTTCATAACTCCGTCAACATTTCTCTCTTTGCACTTTTGAACTATTGCATCGACATCATCAATACTCAAAAGCCAAGCTTCATCAGCATATTTTTTTGCAGGAGAATTTTCAAGATAGTCTACTGCAATTACATAATACCCCATCTTTTTAGCGTCGATAACGATCTCTTCCATTGCAGCAATGGCACCCAAAATAACTATAGCCTTTTTTCCATTAATCATAAGTATTTCTCCTAAAACTGTTTCAGCATATAAAAAACACAAAATGCTAAAACGTTTATCATAGACATTGTATAAATAGTATTAGCAGTACAAAAGCAAATTGTTAAAACATGGCGAAATATTGTTCTTTTCACCAAATTCAGTTGACAAAATCAAGAATTCTTTTTTCTTTTTAAACCTTTAATCATATTCCAAAGATATTCAAAGCTTTCGAGTTTGAATATAAGTGAGCCTAACGCGTACACAATTACTCCGAGCGGAATCTGAATAAGAAGTTTAATTACATCATTTAGAGGAATAAAGCTTACAGAATATACCGCAGCCCCCATAACACACGAGAGTGCTATTTGAGGCAACATATCTATAAGTTGATGAATATAACTGTAATTTAGAAGCTTTTTGTTCGGGAAAGAATTAATTATTTGCGAAATTACAGTTGTAATCATCAGACTGTATGCCATCCACTCGACGCCAAACCACATAGAGATAGCTATTGCTGCTATACCAACTATTTTTTTAATTATCTCAAGCTTTAAAAACAGGTCGCTCCTGCCCATTGCTTTTATTGCGTTAAGATTTGCCGTATGAATGGGATAAAATGCAAAAGTAAAGCAAAAAACACGCATATAAAGCACGCACGGAAGCCATTTTTCAGTAAGAAGAAGCCTGATTAAAGGCTCTGCACAAACGGCAAGTCCCACCATAAGCGGCATAATTATGTAAGTGCTGGTTTTGATAGCCCGCCTGGTCATTTCCATAACCCTTCGCCTATTGTCCTGTTCGCTTGACATAACGGGTAAAAGAACGCTGTCTATTGAAGTATCTACGTTGCTTACTATAAGGTTGGGAAGTTGCCTTCCTTTGTTATAGAACGCAAGGTCATCAGGGGAATATTTCTTACCAATTATAAGAGATCTCAGTTCATTATATCCCGTCTGTAACAATCCTGAAACGAGCAATTTCCACCCGAAAGAAAACAGCGACCTCAAGCGTTCAAAAGAAAAAGCAAAAATAGGGCGCCACCTTACCGTGAACCAAAGAATTATGGCGGTAGTAAGGTTGCTAACCAAGCTCTGTGCTACAAGCGCCCAAACGCCATATCCTGCATACGCCATTGCAACACCGACCGCTGCTGAAAGGAGCGTGCTTCCGATTGACGATACGAAGAATTTTTTAAATAACATATTCTTCGATATGTATGATTGCTGGATATTTTTAACTCCCGATATAACCAAGGTAAGACTTAAAACACGTACAATCAGAGTAAGCTCAGGTCTGTCATAAAAAGCTGATATGAGCGGTGCAGCAAAGAAAATGCCGACATATAAAACAACACACATCGCAAAATTAAAGTAAAACACGGTTGAAAAATCCAAATCATCCGAATCTTTCTTTTGAACAAGTGCTGTTCCCAATCCCGAATCCACAAAAACCTGTAGTATAGTAGTAAACACAGTGACAAGTGCAATAGTACCGTATACTGCTGGATCTAAGAGTCTGGCAAGAATTATTGATACTATAAACGTAACGACCTGCGCTCCGCAACGCTCCATAAATCGCCAGAGCATATTTCCTAAAACCCTTTTATTTTCCATTATCTTTTTCCTAAGATTTTTTACGTAATTTATTTTTAACTTTAACCAAAAACGGCAACCGTGCTTTTAACTTAATCTTAAACCGTTCTTTTTTAGAGCGTTCTTTTAAAAATGTGTCGTATTTTTTTGACATAACGGTTTTATACTCTTCATTTAACAGTGCAATCTCAAATTCGTTTTTCAGGATTCTTTTCTTTATAGTAGTATCGTATTTTTTATCAGTTTCCTCGTTCAAAATTTCAAGCATCTTTTGCATCTTGTTGAAATGCCTAATTCTCTTCTCTTTGTTAAATATATTCGTCATTGTCCACGAGCCTCCCACCATTACACGGTAATCACACATGCAATCGGGAAGAAAAAGCATTCCGCCCCTCAAAGCCCCTTGAATTTGTAAAGTATAATCAAGACGCAGAAAACGTCTAAACTCCATCAATGCGCCGTAAAACGGTGCTCTCATAAACAAAGACGCCGTAGCAACGAAGCCACCTCCGCCCATAATAACGTCCTCGACAGATATAACTTCAGCCTTTTTTGACTGATAAAACACATTTTTTCTTTCACCTGTTACAGCATTTACGCTACCTGACACGTGTGCACAAATATCGAGTTCGAGGTGTTGTTCCATCGCGTCAAATTGCTTTTGAAGCTTGAGAGGGTCTGTCCAATAATCGTCCCCCTCGCAAAAAGCTACGTACTTTCCCCTCACTCTCGATTCTTGAAATTTATATACTCCGCCCTTTGAATACTGATTTTCAGTTTGATATATAGGTTTTATAATCTCTGGGTACTTTGCCTCGTATTCTCTTATAATTTCCGCCGTTTTATCAGTCGAGGCATCGTCATGCACCAAAACTTCAAATTCAAAATTTGTTTTTTGCATTACAAAGCCTTCGAGCGCATCTTTTATGTATTTTTCGTGATTATACGCGTTACAAACAACGCTCACGAGAATTTCTTGTTTTGATTCCATACTAACATACTTCCTTTTATAGCAATTTCTGCAATCGGCAGAATAAATCTACTTAAAAAATATTTGATATTGGCACAGCCCTCATAGTATATTCGTATTCATATAAAGAACAACATCATAAAACGATAATCACCGAACATAGTAAGAGTGAATCCGTATGCCAACCATATAACCTTTAACATAAATATACACTCACTATATGTGTCTGCGTTACATCTCGCTCTGCAAAACATTTTTAACGTACGCGTTATTATCACTCCAAGATATATTATAGTTCCCAAAAGTCCAATATTAAGCAAAAGATCAATATATTCTTGGTGACCAACGCCATTATATCCATCGAGATCTGTCTTAACAGTACTTGCCGCATTCAT
>JAZNBK010000062.1:0-37337 GCA_045587025.1 Eubacteriales bacterium | reverse complement strand
AAAAGGTTTTTTACGCCTTGCGTGTTTGCTCTTTCTGTTTGTAAAGGGGTTTGGGCTTAGCCCATACTGCATTGACCGGACAAATGCGATGCTCGTATTTAACGATGTTTTTCAAATTCTCCGTTAAGAACATCACCCTTTACTAATCGCTCTTTTAAATTTTAATGTAATTTGAGACGGTTAATTAAAGGCCTCTCTTAACATAAGTTGTATGAAGAAGCTCGTGCGCCTTGTGAGAGCCTGGCTTTTCAAGAAATTCATCATAAAGCTTTTTAATAATGGAATTTTCGTGAGATTTACGAAGATTCATTTTCTTATCAGCATTATAAAGAATTGACGCTCTTGTTGCGCGAAGATCAATGTCGTTACGAACACGAGCAGGCTGTATCGGTTGTCCACCGCCGTTTACACAACCGCCGGGGCAAGCCATAACTTCGATAAAGTCAACCTTCTCTTCGCCGGCTTGAACGCGTTTGAGGAACTCTTTTGCGTTTCCTGTGCCACTGATAACAGCAACTTTAATCTCAACGTCGCCAAGCTTGTACGTAGCGCGTTTAATTCCTTCTGTACCGCGAACGTCATTGAATTCAAGTGATTCGAGAGGTTTACCTGTAATAACCTCTGCAGCAGTACGCAAAGCAGCTTCCATAACTCCGCCTGTAGCTCCGAAAATAACGCCTGCGCCACTGCCGATTTCAACGGGAGAATCAAATTTTTCGTCTTTAAGCTCAGTGAATTTGATTCCTGCCTTTTCGATCATTCTTGCAAGCTCTCTTGTCGTAATTGCCGCATCTACGTCGGGAATACCGGCAGCACTCTGGTCTGCTCTGCCAATTTCAAACTTTTTAGCAGTACAAGGAATGCAGGAAACCATGAAGATATCTTCGGGCTTTATACCCATCTTTTGAGCGAAATATGTTTTATACATTGCGCCAAACATCTGCTGAGGAGATTTGCAGGAAGAAAGATTTTCCGTCATGTCTGGGAAATAATGCTCGCAGAACTTAATCCAACCGGGCGAGCAAGACGTCATCATAGGAAGCTTTCCGCCTTTTGTAAAGCGTTCAATAAATTCAAACGCTTCTTCCATAATCGTAAGGTCTGCCGTAAAGTTCATATCATAAACACCGTCAAAGCCCAAAAGCTTCGTAGCAGCTATCATTTTGCCTTCGGTGTCAGTTCCGGGAGCATAACCAAACGCTTCGCCAATTCCCGCTCTGACGGAAGGAGCCATACAAATTGCCACGTGCTTTGTAGGATCGGCAATTGCATCTAAAACCTTTTGTGTATCATCAACCTCATAGATAGCGCCTACAGGACATGATACTATACACTGTCCGCAGTTTATGCAGGAGGTCTCATTAAGCGGCATTTCAAAAGCGCAAGAAATTTTAGTATCAAAACCTCTATTGCTCGTGTTGATAACACCTACGCCTTGATTGTGACAAGCGGCAACGCAACGACGGCAAAGAATACACTTGTTGTTGTCTCTTACGATCGAAGGACCTACTTGTTCAATATCGTATTCATTCTTGCTTCCGGTAATAGCGGTTTCATCTACACCGTAATCGAGACATAATTTTTGAAGCTCGCAGGTTGTAGAACGAACGCAAGAAAGACATTTTCTTTCGTGTCCCGAAAGAAGCAATTCAAGATTTGTTTTTCTCGACTGAATTACCTTAGGGGTGTTTGTGAAAATTTC
Organism: Eubacteriales bacterium; assembly: GCA_045587025.1. Lineage (GTDB taxonomy): Bacteria > Bacillota > Clostridia > Oscillospirales > CAG-272 > UBA1740. Next base: position 35,635 of record JAZNBK010000062.1, on the reverse strand, counting down.
CATTCCTTCATTTACAGGATAAACGCAAGCAGTTACAAGACCTCTCGCCCCTTTTACTTCAACAAGGCAAAGACGGCAAGCTCCAATTTCGTTAATATCCTTCAGATAACAAAGAGTGGGAATATCAACCCCTGCAATTTTTGCAGCTTCAAGAACGGTTGCGTTTTTCGGAACAGAATAATCACGACCGTTTATTTTTACATTTATCATTTCCATAATTATTACAGCTCCTTAATTTATTTCTTTAAAATTGCATTAAATTTACACTTAGATACGCATGCTCCGCACTTCAAGCACTTAGCAGGATCGATAGTATGGGGGGTTTTGACAGAACCGGATATTGCGTTTGCAGGGCAAACTCTTGCACAAGCAGTACATCCTTTACATTTATCCGGATCAATATAGTATGTAAGAAGATCTTTACATACGCCTGCCGGACATTTTTTATCTACGACGTGCGCAATATATTCATCTCTAAAATACTTAAGAGTTGAAAGAACCGGGTTAGGAGCAGTCTGACCGAGACCGCAGAGGGACGCGCTCTTTATATAATAACAAAGCTCCTCCAATTTATCGATATCCTCAAGCGTACCGTTACCGCTTGTAATCTTGTTGAGGATTTCAAGCAATCTTACAGTACCCATACGGCAAGGAGTACATTTACCACATGATTCGTCTACAGTAAATTCAAGGAAGAATTTAGCAATATCAACCATACAGTTATCTTCGTCCATAACAATAAGACCACCTGATCCCATCATGGAGCCAATCGAAAGAAGATTGTCATAATCGATAGGAGTATCGATCAAGGATGCAGGAATACAACCGCCGGAAGGTCCACCGGTTTGAGCCGCCTTGAACTTTTTACCGTTGGGAATACCACCGCCGATCTCTTCAATGATTTCACGCAAGGTCGTACCCATAGGTATTTCAACAAGGCCTGTGTTCTGAATTTTTCCGCCGAGAGCAAATACCTTCGTACCCTTGGATTTTTCGGTACCCATAGAATTAAACCATTCTGCGCCATTCAAAATAATGCGAGGAATGTTTGCATAGGTTTCAACGTTGTTGATAATAGTGGGCTTTCCAAAAAGTCCTTTAACTGCCGGGAACGGAGGGCGGGGACGAGGTTCTCCTCTGTTTCCTTCAATTGATGTAAGAAGCGCCGTCTCTTCGCCGCACACAAAAGCGCCTGCACCAAGACGAATATGAATATCAAAGTTAAATCCGGTATCAAAAATATTTTCGCCTAAAATACCGTATTCACGCGCCTGTTCAATAGCAATCTTCAAACGGTTAACGGCGATAGGATATTCAGCTCTTACGTAAACATATCCTTCGTCAGCGCCAATTGCATAGCCGGCAATTGCCATAGCTTCAAGAAGCACGTGTGGGTCTCCTTCCAATATGGAACGATCCATAAATGCACCGGGGTCGCCCTCGTCTGCATTACATACAACATACTTCTTGCCTGCAGGTTGATTTGCTGCGAACTGCCATTTTGTACCTGTTGGGAATCCTCCGCCTCCACGGCCACGAAGACCGGAAGCGCTAATAGTATCAATAACCTCCTGCGGCTTCATTTCGGTGAGAACCTTGCCCAACGCCTGATATCCATCAGTACCGATATATTCGTCGATGTTCTCAGGATTTATAACACCGCAGTTACGGAGCGCTACTCTGTGCTGCTTCTTATAAAACGTTGTTTCTGAGAGAGGGAGCGCTTTTACTTCCTTCTGCTCGGTTTCCTCGTGATGAACAAGACGTTCTACGACACGTCCCTTAAGAAAATGCTCTGAAACGATTTCAGAAACGTCCTCAGGTGTTACGCGAGAATAAAAAGTACCTTCGGGATATACTATAACGATAGGGCCGCTTGCGCAAAGACCAAAGCAACCTGTTTGAACTATTTTAATTTCGTCGGCAAGACCTTGTACTTCAAGCTCTTTTTGCATTACGTCAATGATTTTCGTGCTTCCGGAAGAAGTACAGCCGGTACCGCCGCAAATGAGTACATGTGAGCGAATCATTCGTTTTCCTCCTTATTTTTCTGATTCAGGGATAGTATATTCAAGGACGGGTTTTCCGCCTTTAATATGTTTTTCCATTACTTCTATGGCTTTTTCGGAGGTCATTTTTACATACGTAACCTTCTCTTCGCCTTCTTTAATAACTTCAACTATGGGTTCAAGACGGCAAATGCCAATGCAACCTGTTTGAGTTACTAATACTTTTCCTGTAAGAGACGCCTTGTTAACTTCCTCAACAAAGGTGTTAAGCACAGGACGCGCGCCTGCTGCGATTCCGCAAGTAGCCATACCTACAACTACTCTGATTTCGCCATTTCCTTCACGAAGAGCAACGTTGTTCTTCATGCGGTCGCGAATTGCAGAAAGTTCTGCCAATGATTTCATAAATTTTGTTCCTTTCGTATATTTGAATTTTTTTGAATTACATTATATACAAACGCTTATAGCGTACTGTAACATTCATTAAGGTATTCCTTTGCCCACAACAAAACCTGCGGGTTGCTCAAAGGAATATCATATCCGAGCATTTCTCTCATTTCTCTCGTGTCAAGTTTTACTTCTTTATCATCAATTTTGTGTATAAAAACAAAGTCAATATGTTCTGCGCCTTGAATTAAAGTACAAACAGTTCCGATTATATCTCCGAGAGGTATATAATCAATACTGCTTTTTAAAAATACAGCGCTTACTTTTGTTCCGTGATCTGAAAACTCAGCTTCGCTTTTTGAAACAATATCAAAGGTTCCACCGGTCATTTCGGCTTCCATTTTTAAAAACGGCAGACCAAGACCGACTTTTCTCGTTTTTCTTGTTGTTGTAAACGGGTTGGTAACATCTTTAAGAAATTCCTCACTCATTCCACAACCGTTATCGACTATTTCAAAGTGAAGCTTTTCAGAGGTTTCATTAATAGTTATTTCAACTATTTCAGCTCCGGCTTTAATAGAGTTTTGCGCGATGTCTAATATATTTAACGAAAGTTCCTTCATTTCTTACTAATGAGATGCATCAGCTTTTCAGTTACATCTTTTAAACCGCACAACTCATCCTCCAACATTATGAAGTTCTCAGCTTCGTTTATTTCCCACAACCGATGAGCATCTGAATTGATGAGAATAAGCTTATCATTTAGATTTAAATTTTTTGTGTACTTATCAATATTTTCGCTTTTGTTAATTTCTACGCACGGAAAATACGGCTTGTCCGGAAGCGTACCGAGTATCGAAATGATTCCGTTTTCTTCCCTGTCTATATGCGCAGGAAAGATAGACGCTTCGTATTTTTGCAGTAGTTCATATAATGAAACAATGTCTAAGGTTAGCGCATTTATAAGCAGATTTTCTTCTATGGCCACGACCTCGTCGTTTTCATCCATAATCAGCTGGTCTCCGAAAATTTCGGATTTGTTTTTATATAACACTCTGTGTCCTTGAATTTCACTGTCAAATTCCTCTGCTTTTTCAAGGGTAGGAAAAAGGCAGACCAAATGCACGTCCTCGGCGGTGGTTAATTCTACTCCCGCTATTGGTACGATACCGTGTTTTTTTGCCGCAGTAAAAAAAGCTCGACAATTTTTACAGGTATTATGATCGGTAAGCGCTATTATTTGCAGACCGCAAACGGCTGCCATTCCCGCTATATTTTCCGGTGTCATATCGTTATCGGCGCACGGAGAAAGACAGGAATGAATATGCAAATCATAAAAGTATTTTTTCATATTAACCCTGAAATCTTAACACAAAACTCATATATAGGAAGCTTTGTTCTGAAAAGATTAACTGATTTTTCCAATGCAACGCTTATAACGTCATCAGAAATTTCGCTATCCTCGCAAACGACGGTCATAGATGCCCCCACAAGTGAAGCAACCGCCACGACGTTTATGTTTGTCATTATTGTCGCCCAAGCGCATCCTTCCTCTGCCCGTCCCATAACCCAACTAAGAAGATCTCCTGCGTATACGCTTTTAATTTCCTTATCGGGCGAAGGCATTGAAAGAACCTCGAGTTCCAATAAATTACTTAATTCTTTTGCGGTCATTACTGGTCTCCATCATCAGATTTTTTTAATTCTTCAAGCCGTTGACGCATGAAAACTATACACTCTGAAAGCGAAGAAGCGCCGCTAACGACGTCTTGCGCAAAGGTGGCGCAGGTAGGCGCTCCGCAAGAGCCGCAATCCAAACCCGGAAGGTCTTTCTTTAACTTTTCTGCTTCTATCATTACGCGCATTGCGTCACTTACGTTTTCGCCGAGCGTGGCAGGGGTATATTCGAAAGCGGATTTATCAATTAAATCGTCAGGCACAGTATTTCCGGGCGTAGCGCGGTTTTCCGAAACCGGAAGATAGCGCTGCAACGAGCGAAGTCTCGCTTTGGCGATAAAAGGATTTACGACGGTTAAAACTCCTCCGACGCAACCGCCGGGACAAGCGTTTAACTCGACGAATTCTAAATCCGGAAAAGAACCGTTATCAATTTCTTCAAGCACGTGCATAACGTTTTCTATTCCGTCAGCGGCGAGATATTTTTCATTAAAAATTGCCGTTGATTCTCCACCGCTGCTTGCCCATCCAAGACCGATCAAGCCAGTTCTCGATACAGGAACTTCGGTTATGTTTTTCTTCATGACGCCGAGAAGCTCAAAATACATATCAGACATTGACACAACGTAATCAACGTAAGAACGCATACCGCCTTCTCGGTTTTTTACATAACTAACCTTGGCGGGACAAGGCGAAATGAAGACCGTACATATATCTTCATCTTTTAGCTCGGGATGATTTTTTAATGCCTCTTCTCTTGCGTTTTTAGCTGCAATTTCCACAGGCGGTAAAATCTTTAAAAGCTTATCCGCAAGCAACGGATATCTTAAAGACAAAAGCCGTTTTATAACGGGACACGCAGAAGAAATTACGGGCTTTTCTGCGCTTTTTATATAACGTCGTGTAAGGTCGGAAACAAGCTCTGCCGCTCGAGCAACCTCGTAAACGTCGTCAAACCCGTATTCAAGCAATCCTTGTAAAACATAATCAATATCGTCAAGATTTTCAAATTGACCAAAGAGAGCCGGCGCAGGCAAAGCGATTTTCCACTTGTTTTTCGGTATATCGGAAAGCTTATCAAAAACTGATTTTTTTGCCTGATGAGGACATACTCTTATACACTCGCCGCAATCGATACATCTCGCAGAATTGATAACGGCGTGTTTATTTCTTATTCTTATTGCTTCTGTTGGACAATGTCTGAGGCAGTGAGTACACCCCTTACACTTGTCGGGATTCAGTGATACAGAATGTTGGTAATGAGCCAACCTTGTCACCTCCTCGTAATTACGTATTTACTGTTAAAGTAATTTTTGTTCCTACTCCGAGGGTCGATTCAATAACCATCGTATCGGAATTTTTCTTCATATTCGGAAGTCCCATTCCTGCGCCGAATCCAAGTGAACGGATATTTTCAGACGCAGTTGAAAATCCTTCTTGCATTGCAAGATCTATATCAGGTATTCCGGGGCCGGAATCTTCAAAGATAATCTCAATTTTATCAGGGAAAACGGTAACGGTTGCTTTTCCGCCGCCTGCATGAATAACCATATTTATTTCGCCTTCATACATTGCAATTGCAACTTTTCTTATAATATCAGGCGGCAAACCAATCATTCGCAGATTTTTCTTCATAGCAATCGAAGCTTCCCCTGCGGATGTGAAATTTTCACCATCCACATCAAAGAAAAATTTTAACGGTTCACTCATGGTCGTTACGCTTCCTTTGTATTATTAAGGCCGTTTGCATATAAAAGTCCGCACGCCTCATACATACGTTTTTGAGACTTCATTACGACTATGTTGCACTTTTTTGCAAGGTCGAGAATCTCTTGATTAGGCGCTTTTGAACGCACAAAAACAACGCAACGCATGTCCATCATTTCAGCTGTGCGAATCACCTGAGTATTCACAAGACCCGTTAAAAGAATGGCTTGGTCCTTTACAAAAGCAAGAACGTCGCTCATCATATCGCTTCCGCAAGCGGAAGAAACTTCAGAATCGGCAAACTCTTCACAAGCAAGAATCTCAGCGTTAAGTATTTCGGCAATCCTTGATATTTTCATAATATGAACCTTTCACGATTACTGATATTTTTTAAGTATTCCCTCAATCTCAGCGGTAGTAAGACGACCGTAAACTTCGTCGTTTATAGTCAAAACGGGCGCAAGTCCGCATGCGCCTATACAACGAGTCGCATCAAGACTGTACTTTCCGTCAGGAGTAGTTTCGCCGGGGGCGATTCCAATAATATCTGAAATTTTATTTACGATATCGCCTGAGCCCTTTACGTAACAAGCGGTTCCAAGACAAACTGCAATTGCAACTTCTCCTTTAGGATTTAAGGTAAACTGAGAATAGAAAGTAGCAATGCCGTAAATTTCTGCCAATGATACGCCTGTTTTCAAAGAAATGTGTTTTTGAACCTCTATCGGCAGGTATCCGTAAATTTCCTGCGCGCTTTGAAGTATACGCATTACCGCGCCCTTTTCACCCTGAACTTCCTCAATTGCCTTATCAAGCTTAGCTTCTTGCTCTGCTGTACCCTTAAAAGCAACGGTTGTCTTATTCTTTTTCATGATATATACTATTCCTCCTAAAAAATTATCGTATAAATTGATTTTATCGTATAACGGTCATTTCGCTACACAGACAAATACATTATACTATATTTATAACGAAAAATCCATAGTTTTTACAAAAAAAATTATTTTTTTAACAAAGTTTTTTCTTTTTTCAATTTTTCGACTTAATTGAGTATAAAAAAAGATTTTCGAACAGAAAACTGACGATAAAAGTCGCGTTTTGTTTGTCCGAAAATCATTCTTTTTTTATTTGATTAATTGTTCAATCTTATCAGCTGCAAGATCCATATAATTGTTTTCCATAAGTTCTATGATGCCTTTATCACAGAGCTTTGCAAGTGAGGAATCTATAGGAAGTTTTGCAAGAACGTCAACGCCGTAATTCTTTGCCAAAGCGTCAATACTGCTTTCTCCATAAATCTTTATTTCTTCTCCGCAGCAAGGACATTTGAAATAACTATAGTTCTCGACGAGTCCCAAAACCTTAATATTCATCATCTCTGCCATTTTAATTGCTTTTTCTACAATTAATGAAACCAAATCCTGAGGACTGCTTACGACAATAATTCCGTCAATCGGTAAGGACTGAAAAACGGTAAGCGGCACGTCACCCGTTCCGGGAGGCATATCCACAAACATATAATCTACGTCATTCCAAACAACGTCAGTCCAAAATTGCTTTACGGTTCCTGCGATTACCGGACCTCTCCAAACAACCGGCTTCGTTTCTTCGTCAACTAAAAGATTTAAAGACATAACCTCGATGCCCGTTTTGGTTTTCGGGGGGAACATTCCTAATTCGCTTCCCTCTACCGAGGCGTTTTTAAGGCCGAAAGCTTTTGGAATAGACGGCCCTGTGATATCTGCGTCCAGAATAGCCGTTTTAAAGCCGCGTCTTGACATAGTTACTGCAAGCATAGAGGTGACGAGAGATTTTCCAACGCCGCCCTTTCCGCTGACAACGCCTATTACGTGTTTTATGTTGCTGGAACTATTCTGAGGTTCAAGCAATGACTGCCTGTCCCTTGAAGCACAATCAGCCGAACAAGTACTACAATTATGTGTGCATTCGTTTCCCATAAATAATCTCCTGTATAAATTTTATTTTTTTATAATTTTAAAATAAGTTAATAAAAAAGTCAAGGCGCAAAATAAAGACGCGACCAAAATTTTCACGTCGGCTATGACACCGAAAATATTTCCAAATAAGGAAACCATCGAAGTAAGCGTCAAAAAAGCCAATGCGCTAATTAAATAAACGAGCAATTTTTCCGAAAATTTAATCTTAATAACAAAAAGAATATAAAACACAGTTATTAAAATCTGAGTAAAGAGACATAAAGAATTAGATATTCCTGCGAAATCTGCAGGAGAAAACTGCTTTAAAATCACTGAAAAAACCAAGATAGCAATTGGAAGCACGAGAAAACAAATCAAATTTTTAAACGCGTAATTAAATTCATTTTGATTTTTTATTATATTTTTCTCAGATACTTCGCAGGATAATAAAACGTAAATTGAGGTTATGTCCAAAAAGAATGTAAGAAAAACAGCTTGTAACGGAGAAATTAATAAACCGCTTGTAAAAACAGAAAAAGGAAGCGTAATAACTCTTGCAATTGTCAAAAAAGATAAGAAATTTAAAACGACGAATGTCTGATTTTTAAATTTAAATGATAAATTAAGCAAAGAATAAAATGCCGACAACGAATTTTCAAAATAAATTTCTTTTTTTATTTCCTTTGAAGCTTCGATTTCTTTTTTCTTTTGAAGTGGCAAAAAATCTACCGTTAAAAAGTTGGATGTTGAAATGTCTTCGCACGTCTGCTTCGAAATATATGCCGTTTTTATGTTGTTTTCAGAGACAATCTTGAGGATAGCTTTAATCTGTTTTCTATTTGGATTTAAAAACACATTATGGCGTGATAGGGCTTCTTTTATTGTAAGATTATCTTCGCCTGCTTTTTTACAATCAAAACTTGAAAATTTAGATAACGTTTTTTGAGTTGAGTAAAAAAATTCGAACTCTTTCATACTTCCTTCATAGATAATAATTGGTTCGATATTATTTTTGCTGCATAATTCAAAAAAAGCTTCTGCTTTATCGGACATTCCTTTGGAATACGCGACAAATCCTAAAAATACTAGCCGCTTATGCGATAAATGAGTATTATCAAGCGAAATATCTTGATTTTGATTTTGAGCGTACGCTACAACCTCACACCCCAAGCTGATAAGCGCATCCGCGGCATCTATAAATGATTTTTTCAAGCCGTCATCTAAAGAAATCATCTTGTTATTATATAACGAGGATGAGCATCTTTGTAATACTGAAGTTAAATCTCCCCTCACTGTAGCGAGCTTCTCACCGGCTTCATTTTCAAAAAGAAAAGTATCGAACGGAAAATCCTTCCCTTTCAATCTATACGAATCGAGTGAAAAAAACGAAGAAAAATCATTTGAAAAAAGTTCTTTTAAGCATTTAGCTTTGCTCTTATCCGCATTCTCTATATTTAACGTACTGTACTCCGTAGAAACAAGCGCATTTATAAAGGAATTTGATTTTAACAATTTACATTCCTGCGTTGAAACCATTTTACCGCTTGTATAAAAAGCGAACGGCAAAGGGTTTTCTTTACTGAGGAGCATATCAGAATTCAGAACCACACAATCTAAGCTCGTAAGCTTTTCTATGGATTCTAAATTCCTAAAAAACAACTTGTTTTTAAAGTTCTTGTTGTTTAAAAACAATTCGCAAGCCAAAATTTTATAAATAAATGAAATAAAAGCTGGCAGAATTCCATTTGCAAACGCCATACAAACGGCAAATACGAAAAACGAATTCTCACTTCCCCGTTTTAATATTAAAAACAAAAAAGTCAACGCAAAGGAAAAAACATAAATTAAAAAAGAAATTTTATAAGAATATCTCTCAAAAAAACCATTAGTAACAAAGCTATATTCAGCGCTGTCAATGTTTAAATCGTTTATATCTTTAGCGTTATAAATATCTATTATAGCGCAAACACAATTACCCTCAATTACTCTGTTGTAGGGAGCAATAACCTTTTCAGACGGTGAAATTTCGTCCTTTAAAACTAAATTTTCCTTTGAAATAATATAACAATTAGACGGTATAAGAGTATTTTTAGTCAATTTTATAACGTCTCCGACTACTAAATCAGAGATAGATACGGACTTCTCTCTTCCATTTCTTATAACGGTCATCTTGTCTGAGAAAAACTCGTTGTTTTTTGATATGGTTTTTTGAAATTTAAGATAATAAAAAACATGAAATACTAAATATAAGCAGGTTATGCCAAAACATAATAACGAGTCAATAACAGAACTGACAAAAAACAACATTACACAGGTGAACAAAAGTAAAACAACCGAAAATTTTCTAAAAACTTTTGCAATTGCATAAAAGGATGGTAATTGCTTTTGAAAAGCAAAAAGTTTTTTAAATCTTTTACTTCGCTCGATAACCGCTCTATCAGAAAGCCCTAAAGAAAAATCGGTAGATAATATATCTTCCACTTCTTCTTTGGTTAAACTACTCCAATTTATAGCCATATAATTCCCCTTTAGCGAGAAGAAATAACAATTTCGCCGTTGTTGATTTTTATAAAAATTTCTTTAATTTGAGCGTTGTAATTTCCGATTATTTCATTTGCAAGCTTATCTTCTATATTTTTTTCTATAAATCTACGCATATTTCTCGCGCCGTATTTATCAGAAAAGGATTGTTCTGCTATAAAAGACAAAACCGCCTTAGAATATGATAAAGAAATTCCTTTTTTACTCAACGCCTCTTCAAGCTGCTTCATCATAATATTAGCTATCTCGACAAAATTATCCTTTGTTAATTTATTAAAGGTAATAATCTCATCAATTCTATTTAAAAATTCAGGACGCAAAAAGCTGGAGAGAGCTCGTTCCGTTTTGTCCTTGACTAATTGCGAAGCCGTTTCTGTAAAGCCGGATATTGCGCTCGACTTATCTGAACCCGCATTGGTCGTCATAATTATAATACAATTTTCAAAGCTTACTTTTCTGCCTGACGCATCGGTAAGCTTTCCTTCGTCTAAAACTTGAAGGAGTATATTCAATACGTCCGGGTGGGCTTTTTCGATTTCGTCAAAAAGTATTACCGAATACGGATTACGACGAATCTTTTCTGTCAGTTGACCTGCTTCGTCATATCCTACGTATCCGGGAGGCGCCCCGATAATCTTTGATACGGAATGTTTTTCCATATATTCAGACATGTCTAAACGAATTAAAGAATCAATTCGATTGAACATATTTTCGGCAAGCACCTTTACAAGCTCGGTTTTTCCAACTCCCGTAGGACCTGCAAAGATAAACGAGGTAGGAGCTATGCGATAGGAAACACCTGATCGTTTTCTTTTTATAGCGGAAACAACTGCATCGATAGCTTTATTTTGTCCGATAATCTGTTCTCTTATTTTTTCTTTTAAATTATTTAACTTTTCAAATTCATTCAGATTTATTGCTGATGCGGGAACTCCTGTCCAAATTTCAATAACATCTGCCAAATCATTTGTGGTAAGAATTACGTTTTGGCAAATTTTATCAAGTTCATCCTTTCTTTGTTGCAAATTCAGCTCTGTAACTTTAAGGTCTGCCAAACGTTTATATTTCTCTTCGTTCTTTGTTGCATCCTCGCTGTCAGGGACTGATTCAAGCTCGCTTCTTTCAGATTGTAAGGTTAAAAGCTGATTGTCTACACTCTTTTTCTCGTTAATTTCGGGCGTGGATAAAGAAAGGTGGGAAGCGGCTTCATCTAATAAATCAATTGCCTTATCAGGCAAAAATCTATCGGTTATATAACGTTCTGAAAGTATAACCGCATCAGAAATTATATTTTGAGGAATATTTACCGAATGAAAATCCTCATAGTATTTTTTAATTTCCGAAAGCATCTCAATGCTTTCAGAAATCGTAGGTTCATTAACGATAATTGGTTGGAAACGCCTTTCTAAAGCGCTGTCCTTTTCAATATATTTTCTATACTCTTTAAGCGTAGTTGCTCCAATAACTTGGATTTCGCCTCTTGAAAGCGCCGGCTTTAAGATGTTAGCGGCGTTCATACTTCCCTCTGAGTCTCCTGCGCCTACAATATTATGAACCTCGTCAATTACCAGTATGATATTTCCGGCGGATTTAACTTCCGAAATCAAACCTAAAACGCGCGATTCAAACTGACCTCTAAATTGCGTTCCTGCAACGAGAGCCGTAAGGTCTACGAGATATACTTCAGCGTTTTTTAACTTATACGGTACATCGCCTGAAACAATTTTAAGAGCAAGCGCCTCTGCGATTGCCGTTTTTCCAACGCCCGGCTCTCCTATTAAGCAGGGGTTGTTTTTCTGGCGTCTGCATAATATTTGAATTAATCTGTCAAGCTCGCGTTTTCTGCCGACAATGTTATCAAGCTTTCCCTGCGCTGCCTGTTCAGTCAAATTATGACAATATGTTTTTAAAAATTTCTTTTCGGGGGATTTTTTGAATTTTTTGTTTGCTTCTCCGCCCGAAGCGCCGTTTCCTCTGTCTCCAGCTTGGAATTTAAAATTTTGGAACAACTTTGGAATATCGATTGCGGGCGCGCCGCCGTCCTCATTATCGTTTGAAAGCTCGGCAGGAAGACTGTCAAACATATTTCTCATATCCTCTGACATTCTATCGAAATCTTCCTCGCTGATGCCCATTTTTTCGAGCATATCATTCACCGGCTTTATACCGAGTTCGCGAGCGCACTGAAGGCATAATCCCTCGTTTAAAGTTTGATTGTTTTCAAGTCTTGTAATAAAAACCACAGCGATTCGCTTATGGCATCTGGCACACATCTGCATAATAATATTCTTTCTTAATAGTAAAATTAGTTAAAATGTTAGTTTTTAAAAATCATTGAAATTGGATTAATTGCGGTTAACGCTTTAAAAATTATTGTTTCTTCCCTTGAAAAGCCCACCAAAAAATCAGGCGAGGAAGTTCTGATTAATTCGATGATATAAAGCGCAATTGCCGAAAAAATCCAAACGTTTACAATAGTACATATGATTCCGAAAAGAAGTCCCAAGGCAGAATTTATTTGTTTAATTACGGGCAGGTGAGAAAAAACAGCATCCAAAAAGAAAGCCGAAACCTTAAGCACTATAAAAACGCCGAGGAACAAAACTATGAATGCAACAATTGCCGAAATTGAATTGGAAATTGCCGCTGAGCAAGAATCAATAAAATTTGAAACTGATTCGTTACCCGTCCCGACTGCATTTGACGCAAGGACATCAATATCATATCCTGCATACGATAAAATTCTTTTAAAGGCGTCCGGAACGGCATTGGAAAGTGTCTCGGACGATACGGTATCATACTTTGACAAATAAGAATTAATTATATCTGTAATCTTATCCTTTGTCGTTGCAAAAAAATATTTTGAATTCAAAACGGTTGATAATTTTTTAGTAAATGTATTTGCAATTATAAGCGAAATTATACCCGAACCGACTTTTAAAACCGATTTAATAAAACCGCGCTTCGCGCCTATAATTGCCCCTAATATTATAATAGCAATTATAATGCAATCCACAATTTGATTTACCATAGCGACCTCATTAATTATTAAAATCAATTATGAAGGAAGATTCATTCCATACTACGATTACACTGTTTTCGTCAGATGCAAAAATTCGGTGTATCAAAGCGCTCTTTTCAAATTCTCTGTCTACTACCGCGCCTTTTGATGTTATTTTTGAAACTTTATTACCCTTTAAAACGAATAAACTATCTCCAAAAAACGAAATGTCGTCGACCTTCTCTATATCCGTACTATTATATATCACTTTCCCTTTTATGTCAAGGATGTTTACGCAACTTTTGTTTATTGTATTATCTGAAGAAAACACAAAAGCTATACTATCATCACCGTTAAACGAAATATTAGTCAGAAGCTCGCTGTCGTATTTATATGAAGCGCTTAGTACGGCATCAGTGCTGTAAACGAACATTTCGTCAGAGCAACATAAGATAACAGAATTTTTCTTTGAGAAAAATACTTTCAAAGGAAAAGTGTTTTTGTTTTCGATCTTAAAAAGCTGTTCTGCCGTAGATACCTTATATAACGTTGTAACCGTTTTAAAAACACCGTTTTCCGCTTCTGCGGTCGCCAATGCAACATATTTTTCGTCATTGGATAAAGCGCAGGAAATCAGATGTCTCGAGTTTTCATATTTACCGATTATTGAAAATTTTTCATTATATAAATAGACGCAGGTGCTATTTTCCCTTGATTTTGTAGCAACGAGGAACTTGCCGTTATCTGATACAAAAACACTGCTTATAGGATATTCATATTCAGTATTTTGAAATAACTGCCCTATTTTGCTATAAACCGAGAATTTATTTCCATTAAGCTCGTAAACAATAAAATATTTATCAGAAACCGAAATTCTTGGGACCTTAAAGCTATCGTTGTAAGAAAAAATCTTTCTCCCTGACATACTGTATAAAGAAACTCCATGATTTCCCGCAATAACTAAATTTCCATTAAATTCCTCAAAAACAGTATTTTCGTCCGAATTGTAATAAATAACGCCCCGAGAATCGTCCGAAGAATAATATTCAGAGTCGATATTTTTAACCAAAAGCTGTAGGTTTTCATATGTAATGCTATCTCCGAAGAAAACAAAAGCAATTAAAATTATACTAATAAAAGCGAGCAGAGATATTGATTTTGCTATTCTAAACCGTTCAGACCATTTTATATAATGCTTTCTCTGTTCTCTGAACTGTTCATTATAAAGCTCATATCGCGGTAGATTGCGCACAATATCCCTCCTTCCAAATAAACTATTTTAAAACAGCATTTTCCTTGCCTAAAATGGCAGTCAACTTATCATAAAGCGCATCGCTATACTTAACGTTATAATCCTTAGAGCTATAATATTTCTTATCAACAGAACTGTAAAAAACAACGGGTGTTTCCCCTTTTTGATTAGAAACAAGCTCTAAAATCTTTCTACAAGTTTCTGACTGCATAGAATCTACTCTTATATAAAGCTTTTTATTAAGAATATTATCTGTTTGATTTGTCTCTTTTTCACTAAAATCGGCATCGGAAATTATTTTTTCGGCGTTCGTCAAAATTATCTCGACGTCTTCTTCATCTTTTTTCGTTATCGTTCCGGTGATGCAAAGCACGTTGTCTGTAAAAAGAATATCCTTGAATTTTTCAAGCTCTTTTGAAAAAACAATGACATTTATTTCGGCAGAATAATCTTCAATTGTCAAAAAAGCCATATTCAAACCGCTTTTAGTTATTTTGTTAGTTCTTCTGTTAATCACACCAACTAATGTAACTTGTTGTTTTTCAAAAAAGCTTTGATTTGAATTGCTTGAATTATCAAAAGAATTTTTAATTTCAATAATCTTGTTATGGCTAATTTGAGAAATGTGGTTTTTATATCCGTCAAGAATGTGACCGGAAAAATACATTCCCGAGCTTTCTTTTTCCAATATAAGAAGTTCTTTAATATTAAATTCAGGGATGCAAGGATAAGAAAAAGATTTGTTTAAAACTTCTGCGTCGTCAAACGTGCTAAACATATCTATCTGCCCTGAAATATTCTCGTGTTTTTCTGCGTTTATTGCGCCGAGAATCTTTTCATATGAATTTAAAAGCTGAGAGCGATATACACCTAATTTATCAAAAGCGCCGCATTTAATCAGATATTCGATTTGGCGCTTTGATATACTGTAAGCAGACATTCTGCGTACAAAATCTTCAAAGGATATAAAATTACCTTTATTTCTTTCCTGTAATATAGTTTCTAAAAATGGCTTTCCCGCATTTTTTATTGCAAGCAACCCAAAGCGAATACCGTTCTCAGAAACGGTAAAATTGAGTTTACTTTCGTTTATATCAGGCGCAAGCACGGGTATTCCCATTTTTGCGCACTCAGAAACGTATTCGTTCATCTTTGCGGTGTTTCCAAAAACAGAGGTAAGAATAGCGGATAGATATTCTTTCGGAAAATGAGCTTTCAGATACGCAGTCCTATAAGAAATAACTGCGTATGCAGACGCGTGGCTCTTGTTGAACGCATAATTGGCAAAGCTCAGCATATCGTTAAATATTTTTTCTGCAATATCCTTATCAACGCCATGCTTCTCCGCGCCTTCTATAAACGCATCTCGTTCTGCATTCAGCTCCGCTGACTTTTTCTTAGCCATAGCGCGCCTTACCGTATCAGCTCTGGCAAAGGTATATCCCGCGATAGTTTGAAATATTCGCATTACCTGCTCTTGATACACAATACAACCATAGGTCTCATCTAAAATTTCTTTTAGCTTGGGCGTATCGTATACAATCGGCTCAATTCCGTGCTTTCTTTTTATATATTGCGGAATTGAGGACATAGGTCCGGGACGGTAAAGAGCGATAGCCGCGGTTATATCGTAAATACTTTCCGGCTTAAATTCGGTAAGCATTTGCTTCATTCCAGAAGATTCAAGCTGAAAAACACCGTCTGTACGACCGTCTGAAATCAATTTATACGTCGCCTCGTCGTAAAAATCAACGCTTTCTATAGAAAAATCAGGATTTTTTAACCTAATTTCTTTTTCTGCGTCTGAAATTATCGTCAAATATCTGAGTCCCAAAAAATCGAATTTCACCAACCCAAGCGATGCAATAGTGTCCATATCATATTCCGTGACGACTATATCGCCGTTTATAGCGAGAGGAACATAATTGTTGACCGGCTCCTCGGTTATTACGACGCCTGCTGCGTGAGTCGATGCGTGACGAGGCATTCCTTCCAATTTTCTTGAAATGTCTATCAAGTTTTTAATGTTACTGTCACTGTTATAAAGCAGCTCAAGTTCTTTATTTTTTAAAGCGGTTTCAAAGGTTATCCCAAGCTCTTGCGGTATCAGGCGGGCAACCTTGTCAACGTCGGAATAAGAAATTCCAAGCACCCTTCCGACGTCACGTATTGCCGCTCTTGGAGCAAGAGTTCCAAATGTAATAATTTGAGAAACATGATCCTCACCGTATTTTTCTTTTACGTACTCGATTACTTCTTCCCGTCTTTCATAACAGAAATCGGTATCAAAATCAGGCATGGAAATTCTTTCGGGATTCAAAAATCTCTCAAAAAGCAAACCGAAGGCAAATGGGTCAATATCGGTTATCCCAACGCAAAACGCAACCATACTTCCCGCTCCTGAACCCCTGCCGGGGCCGACGGGTATATTATTCGTTTTAGCGAAGTTAATAAAATCTCTAACGATAAGATAGTATTCATTAAATCCCATCTTATCTATAATATCAAGCTCGTAATCTATCCTATTGATATACTCTTCCTTTGTTCCAAACTTAAAATCAATTCTGCCCTGATTTATCAAGCGATTTAATCCGTTTTTTGCAAAGCTTCTGAGTGCTTCTTTATGAGATATATTGTCTAAATTAGGGATTTTAGGCAGATGAGTTTCACCAAATCTAAATTCAAAATTGCACATATTGGCAATTTTAACCGTGTTTTCTATCGCTCCTTCATATCTACCAAACAGAGCTTTCATTTCATTTGTGGTTTTATAGTAAAACTCGTTCGTCTCAAATCCTAACGGCTTTCCGTCGGAAAGGAGATTATTCGTTTGTATGCACATTAAAACGGCTTGTACATCTGCATCACTGCGCTCAATATAGTGAACGTCGTTCGTGGCAACCATAGGTATATCAAGCTTTGAAGAAATTTTTTCAATTTCATTTGCAACAATAATTTCATCATCTAAGCCGTGGTTCTGTATTTCCAAATAGAAATTATCTTTTCCAAAGATTTTTTGCATTTTTAATGCCTGCGCTTCCGCTTGTGCGAAATCACCTGCAAGAATACTGCTCGGAATTGCGCCTGCCAAGCAAGCGGACAAGGCAATCAGCCCCTCGGAATGTTTTTCTAAAAGCTCTAAATCTATTCTGGGCTTTGAGTAAAATCCTTCGGTAAATCCGCTTGAAACCAAATAAATAAGATTTTTATATCCTACTTCGTTTTTGCAAAGAAGAATTAAATGATTTCCCGACATGTCGGCTTTTCCGTTCTTTGAAAAACGTGAATTTCTCGCTACGTATACCTCACAGCCGATAATCGCCTTGATACCGAACTTTTTACATTCCTTATAAAATGATACGGCGCCGTACATTGCACCGTGGTCGGTAATTGCGACTGCGCTATGCCCTTCCTTTAACGCCTTTTTTGCAATGTCTGATATTCTGCAAGCGCCATCAAGGAGACTGTATTCACTATGCAAATGTAAATGTACAAAATCATTCATATCAAATCTCCTTTTTAAAAAATTATAGTGTTTCTGCGAGTAAAATTATTTTTTGTAATCTGTGATTGACGCCTGATTTTGAAATAGGCGGGTTAAGCATAGCTCCTAAAGCAGAAAGCGAAATGTCGCTGTATTCAAGCCGTAGCTCTGCCGTCTCTCTTAATTCTTCAGGGAGGAGCGATAGTTTTCCGCTTTCTTTTAATTTCTTTATAATTTGAGTTTGTTTTATACCCGTTTCGACAGAGCGCAGAATGTTTGAGGACTCGATATTTGCCCTTCTGTTTGCGTAATTTTTATATTGATTTCTTATAACGTCGTTTATTATATCCATAGTTATTTTGCTTTCATCCATGATAGCAAAAAAATCACCAATCGTCGTACTGTCTTTAAAATATAATAGCTGTTCTTTTTTTCTTTCTATATACTTTGGATTTAAATCATATTCATTAAATAACGGAATAAAGTTTTTTGCGCGAGCGCCGAGAGAAAACTCTAAATGAAATGCTTTATTTGGGTTTGTAAGTCTACCGACGGATAAGAAAACTCCCCGCAAAAATGCAGATTTGCAGGAAGAACACTTGAATTGATAAAGAAATTCCCCCTCGTTAATTTTTTTCAGATGCTCCAGCGCTGAATCGCAAAAAAAGAATAATTCGTAGCCGCGCACCCCTTTAACTCTTTTTTTATACGACAATTCACGATTAAAGAGTTCTAATACAGAACGGGAGATATATTCAGTTTCTTGCTCCGTGTTCGTGTATAATTTAATACCGCCTTGTTCGATCGTCGCCTTTGCGGCGAGAAAGCCGAAAAACATAGCTCTTTTACAACAATTCTTTTTAATTGCAAAATTATAAATATTGCTTTTCAATTCAGAAGAAAAGGAAATTTTAATCACTCCGTATCTTATATAAATTCAACTTCACATTCCAACATAATTCCGCTATTTTCAAATACTTTCTCTTTTACAACCTGAATTAGCTGCATTATATCGGTCGAAGTCGCACTTCCGCTATTAATAAAAAAACCTGCGTGTTTGGTAGAAACCTCTGCGCCGCCTATCGAATAACCCTTTAATCCGGCTTCTTCGATCAATTTTCCGGCAAAATTATTCAGAGGTCTTTTAAAAATGCTGCCCGCGTTCGGAAATTCAAGAGGTTGTGAGTTTTTTCTTTTGCATATTACCTCGTTCATTCGCGCGTTTATTGCTTCGGCGTTGCCTTCGCTAAGGTGAAAGCTTGCGCTAAGGACGGTAATTGGCTCGTCATGACATCTGCTAAAACGATAAGAAAATCTCATCTCCTCGTTTTTATACGTCTCAATTTTATGCTTTTTATGGTTATAACATTTGGCAGAGACAAAAATATCAGAAATTTGAGAGTTATATGCTCCCGCATTCATATAAACTGCTCCGCCAATTGTTGCAGGTATACCAAAGAAATTTTCCATTCCTGAAAGAGAAAGCAAGGACGCTTTTTTTGCTAACCTTGAAAGATTGACGCCGCAGTCAGCCGTAAGAAAGGTTCCGTCAAAAGAGTAGGAAGAAATTTTAGTGGTTATAACCAAAATGCCATCGAATCCCTCGTCTGATGGAATTATATTCGTTCCGTTGCCAATAACCTTATTTGTAATTTTTTCAGTTTCAAGAAAAACCAAGAGATTTTCAAATGAATTGCAATTAAGGGGGAAAATCGCTAAAGAAGCTTTTCCACCCGTTTTAAAACTACAGCACTTAGACATTGGAAAATTTTCATAATACTCATAAGAATTTATGTCGAATTTATTTGCCTCTGCTATAAAATTAAATACCGATGAGATGTCCATTTACGCCTCCATATAAGTATTTTTCTCGTCAATTAATTCTTTTGCCACCTCACGTTGTTTTTCGGTAATATTAATTCCGCCTAATATTCTGGCAAGCTCGCTTATTCTTCCTTCTTCATCAAGCTCCACTATTTTTGTATATATACGTCCGTTTTCTTCATTTTTATGAATAAACAAATGCATATCAGAAAGAGACGCTATCTGCGCTGAATGAGTAACGCATATAACCTGCGCAGTTTTTGATGCGTTAAGCAATCTGATGCCGACCTTTCTGGCAGTTTTCCCCGAAATTCCCGTATCAATTTCGTCAAATATTAAGGTATCTATTGAGTCCTTATCCGCCATTACGCTTTTTATAGCGAGCATTATTCTCGCCATTTCACCGCCTGAAGCAATTTTTGAAATCGGCATTTCAGGTTCTCCCACGTTAGTAGAAACCAAAAAATTGACGCAATCTATTCCTCTATCGGTATAAACGTATTCACCGTTTTCCACTTGTTTTTTAATTTCAATACGGAAGGTAACCTTCGGCATATCTAAAAATTCTAAATGCTCTTTGATTTTTTCCGCCATCTCGTTTGCAAGAGCCGTTCTGACGCTGTGTAATTCATCCGCGCTTTTCTTAACTCGCTCGAGTATTTCTCTTTTTTCCGATTCAAGTGCTGTGATTTTATCGTCGGAATTTTGTAATTCCTCAAGCTGCAGCTTCGCTTTAACTTTATATCCTATTATCTCTTCTACGTTTCTGCCGTATTTTTTCTTTAATTTTTCTATTGTATCTAAACGTTCTTCTATCTTATCTAATACAGCAGTTGGGTTTTCATCTTCATCTTCCTGCAACGAATAAACCTGCGCCGACGCATCTTCGATCATAGAAAGCGCGTTCTCTAATTGCTGATACGCCGTCTTAACGTCAGGAAGAACGTCTTCTATCTGAGCAAGAGCAGAAATACTACGTTCTATTATATAGGACGCATTTCCTTTTTCGTTTCCTTTCAATGCCCTATACGTAAAAGAAAGCTGCTTTGATATGCGCTCCAGGTTCTTAATTTTAACCTTTCTTTCCAACAAATGCTCTTCTTCTCCAACCTTAAGCTTTGCGCCTTCTATTTCATTTATCTGATAATTTAACATTTCAATAGTTCTGTTTCGTTCTCCTTCATCTTTACTAAGCGAACGAATCTGATTTTTTATTGAAATTAAATTATTATATTCTTTCTTATATTCAGACAGCTTCTCATCAAGCGTTGCATATTTATCAAGCAAAACAATACCTGAATTTTCGTCAAGTAATATCTGATTGTCATATTGACCGTGTATTGTAATAAGCAAAGAAGCCACTTCTCTGAGCAGGGATAAATTCACAGTTCTTCCATTGATTTTTGCGTTGCCTTTTCCATCTAAAGATACGCTTCTTTGGAGCAAAATCTCTCTGCTGTCATCGAGATAAATTCCAAGCTCGATAAGCTCCTTTTGAACCTGTTCGGAAACATTTACGAAGAGGGCGCTTATTAGCGCTCGTTCTTCTCCGCTTCTGATTATCTCCTTGCCAAACCTTTGTCCTCTAAGAAGGTTAATACTATCTATGATAACGGATTTTCCTGCGCCGGTTTCGCCTGTCATTACATTGAATCCGCAAGAAAAGTCAATATCAGCCGTTTTAACCACTGCAATATTTTCTATATGTAATGATGATAGCATAGTACTCCCCTTTCTCAGTTTATATTGTTTTAATCATCTGACGTATCTTATCGCTAAGCTCTTCAGCCAAATCGTCGTTACGAACCACGACCAGAATAGCGTCATCTCCCGCTACGCAACCGATAATATCGTCAATTTTGAGAGAATCTACGCAGGTTGCGACTGCATTCGCCATTCCGGGAAAGGTCTTAATTATAATCAAATTTCCCGCATAATCGACCTTAACAATTGAATCGGTCAATACGCTGTTGAAATGAGGAATTACGTGTTCCTTTTTAGCAACAGGAACAGCATATTTTGACACTCCGTTCACAGCAGTACCCTTCGTTAATTTTAATTCTCTGATATCTCTTGAAATGGTCGCTTGAGTTACCTCAAAACCACTCTGATTCAAATGCTTTATCAAATCATCTTGCGTTTCCACATCATATTTTTCGATTATTTCCAATATCTTTTGTTGTCTTTCGCGTTTCATTGCTTTTTCCTTTCACCTGAAATGTTATATTTTCATTTTTTTATGTAACACGCCCAAAATACCTGTATTTTCTAAGGAAATCAACTTTAACGGAACTTTGGATTTCGTAACAGAAACTATATCCCCAAACGAAAGTGAATATGCTTGAATTCCGTCGATATTTACAAAAATGTTGTTATCATTTTCAGACATATGCGTCACGGAGATTTCTGAATTTGGAGAAAACAGAATAGATCTGTTAAAAAATGAATGTGTGCATATAGGAGTAACGCAGATAGCTTCCAAGGAAGAATCGATAGCAGGACCGCCCGCAGACAGCGAATATGCAGTCGAACCGGTGGGTGTCGAAAGTATTACTCCGTCAGCGCGATAGGAAAAGCAATTACCAACTCCGTCGTTAAGCTCGAAATCGGAAATTCCGAGCGTTTCTCCGCGCGAAATTACGACGTCGTTCACTGCTTTTCTGTCTAAAAAGATTTTTTCGCCTTTTAAATATAAGGTTACGTCTAACGTCATTCTCGATGAAATCTTAAATTCATTTGTAAAAAGAGCGTTTAATTTTTCAAGCGAATCAGCGCCAAGCTCCGATAGATAGCCAAGCCGTCCCATATTAACGCACAAAATGGGGATATCGCGCTTTATAGCGCAAGCAGAAGCGTCCAAAACCGAGCCGTCGCCACCTATCACTATTATACATTCTATTAAAACGCTTTCATCATAAGGATCAATAAACGGCGCTTTTAACTTTTTAGAGGAATCGTCTATGCTATTATCAATATAAACGTTAGCATTTTTTGACTGTAAAAACGATATCACCCGTTTTGTAATTTCGAAGTCAACGTCCTTTTTGACGTTTGGCATAATAAGAAAATTTCTCATAATCATATCCTTTTAAAATAAGCTAAATATTCAATATTTCCGTCTCCGCCGCAAATAGGAGACTCAATTGTTCCTTGCAGTTCAAATCCCATACCGCAAGCAAGATCGCATACCTTTTTTACTGCAAAATCTCTCGCCCGCTCGTCTTTAACGATACCTTTTTTTCCTATATACTCTTTTCCGACCTCAAACTGTGGCTTAATCAAGCTTAAAAACGAAGCGCCACAAGATAAAAGCTCGGCAATCTTCGGTATAATAAGCGTCTGTGAAATAAAGGAAACGTCGATAGTTACAATATCGAAATTATCGGTAAAATCTTTTTTATCTAAATAACGAGCGTTATAATTCTCAATTGAAACTACTCTTTCGTCATCACAAAGCTGAGGACTAAGTTGAGCAGTGCCGGAATCTACGGCAAATACCTTCTTTGCCCCGTGCTTCAATAAGCAATCAGTAAAGCCCCCGGTGGAAGCACCGATATCAAGCGCAATTTTGTCTTTTACATCAATAAAGAACGCATTCAAAAGAGCTTCGAGCTTATATCCGCCTCTGCTAACATATTTGTTCTCGTTTTGATCAATTTTAATATCGTTTTCAGTTATATTATCCGAAACGTCGAAGGATGGCTTGGTAACCGTTTTTTTAAAAACAGAGACAGCGCCCTTTTCTATAAGCTCTTTTGCCCGACTTCTGCTACTCACGAGCCCCTTTTCAACTAAAAAAACATCAATTCTCATAGTACCAAGTAAGGATACAAAACCCCGACGGTTATTCCGAGAATTGCGCCGATTAACACTTGTAGGGGTGTATGTCCTATCAATTCCTTTAAATGTTCTCCAAACATAACGGATCTCTTATTCATCAAGTCGTCCATAATTTTATTGAGTATTTTCGCCTGTTCGCCTGTAGCTCTTCTGACTCCTGAAGCGTCATACATAACAATCAGAGCAAACACGGCGGAGATCGCAAAAAAAGGAGAATTAAAGGAATAAACATATGCAATTGAAGCACTCAATGCACATACTGAGGCAGTATGTGAGCTTGGCATACCGCCTGAAGCAATTAATAATCTGAAATTTAACCTATGTTCTTTTATAAAAGAAATAATAATTTTAATAAGCTGAGCGATAAACCAGGCGATTACCGCGCTTATAAAAAATACGTTTTTAAAAATCATCTTTTCCTCGTTACTTTTTTCTGTTTAACAAATAATAACCCAGCTCGCATAGCTCTCTATTGTTTGGAATATTTTCAATGCTCTTAATTGCGAGTTCGGTCAATCTTTTAGCTTCATTATACGCTTCATCTTTCGTCATAAAAGATAAAAAAGTTGTCTTATTGTTCTTTTCATCGCTTCCAATAGGTTTTCCTAAATTATTTTGATTTCCATATCTATCCAAAATATCATCTATAATCTGAAACGCCATCCCAATATTATAGGAATAATTTTCGGCAGAATTCAAAATGGTATCATCAGAAATTCCTGCCGCAAGGCAACCGAGCTTAGCCGAAGCTGAAATTAACATTCCTGTTTTAAGCCGATACATCTTTTTTAATTTTTCAATATCGTCCCTTAGAAGCTCGGGCGACATATCCATAACCTGACCGCCAATCATTCCCCTGCATCCCGCGCATTCGGAAAGCACGTTAACTGCTTTAATCAGAATATCGGGCGCCAAATCTGTCCTCGATATAACGGAAAACGCCTCTGTTAATAAAGCGTCTCCTGCAAGCAATGCGGTTGCTTCTCCAAAAACCTTATGATTTGAAGGTTTTCCACGCCTGTAATCGTCGTTGTCCATACACGGAAGGTCGTCGTGTATAAGAGAGTACGTATGTACCATTTCTATTGCCGAAGCAAAGCTGAGAGCATTTTCTGTTTTGCCGTCAAATGCTTTTGAAAAGCAAAAAAGTATGAAGGGGCGTATTCTTTTTCCGCCGTTTAAAAGACTGTAATTAGATGCGTCGTATATGACCTTCGTGTCGATATCACTCGACGGCAGTATAGAATTTAATTTATCATTAACAAGGAGCGCCGTTGATTTAATAGCATTTTCTATGGACTTCATCTATCATTCACCCTTTGCTTGTAAAAAATCTTCTTCTATCAGCTCGCCGTTGTCATTTGAAAGCAAAATCTTCACCTTTTGTTCTGCCTCGGTCAGCTTAGAATTACAAGCGTTTACAAGCTTAATTCCTTTTTCAAAGGCCGCGAGTGATTCATCGAGAGTAAGCTTTCCTTCCTCAAGAGCGCGAACGGTCGATTCTAACTCCGCCATTGCCTTTTCAAATGAAAAATCTTTAGTAGCCATATTTTATTTCCTTTTCTTACTTGTTTTAATGAGGTTCTACATCAAAAACGTTAACTAAAACTGAGCCGTCTTTTAATCTCATTTTAACCTTATCGTCTTTAGAAACGTCCAAAATTGATGTCACCGATTTGTCTGATGTTAAATTATAGTTTATCGAATACCCTCTCGAAAGAGTCGCCAAGGGGCTCATCGCATCCAGCTTTCCTGATATTTTTTGCAATGAATAGATATAATCGTTTATTTTCAAATTAATTGAGCGTGAGAGCTTATCATAGAGAAAAGCTGTTATCAACTTTTTTTCTTGCAAATAATATTCCGGATCGGTGAATATTTTTCTCTCTGAAAACAGTTTTATTTTTTCTTTCTCATAAAATACTTTTTGAAGCAACAGGGTTGACATTCGAGACCTTATGTTTGACAAATCAGCCAAAAGCTCACTCGTGTCGGGAACTGCAAGCTCCGCAGCAGCGGAGGGTGTCGGCGCTCTCATATCGGAAACAAAATCACATATAGTAAAATCCGTCTCATGCCCTACAGCAGAGATAACAGGAATATTTGATTCTGAAATCACGTAAGCAAGCTTCTCATTGTTAAATTCCCACAAATCCTCAATTGAGCCGCCGCCTCTTCCTAAAATTATAACGTCTGCCGAGTTTTTACTATTGAAATATTTTATTCCGTCTATTAATTGCATGTGCGCTCCCTCTCCCTGTACCTGAGCGGGATACAACACGATTTTGGCTATTGGAAATCTTCGGCTTATAATATTGATAATATCCCTGACTGCTGCGCCTGTCGGAGAGGTAATAACGCCAACCCTCAACGGCATTACAGGAATAGCTTTTTTTCTTGCCTTATCAAAAAGCCCTTCTTTTTCTAATTTCTGTTTTAACTGCTCAAACGCTAAATATAAGGAACCTATTCCCTCCGGCTCCATAGAAGTTACGTATAACTGATACTGTCCGTCACGGACGAATAACGATACGCTGCCCCGCGCTATTATTTTCATTCCGTTTTCGGGAATAAATTTAATTCTTGCGGCAGAGCTTTTGAACATAACTGCTCGAATTACAGAGCTCTCATCTTTAATTGAAAAATAAAAATGTCCCGTTCTGTGATTAGTAAAGTTGGAAATTTCACCTTTCACGCAAACGTTAGAAAGAAAGGCGTTCCCGTCAATCAGCGTTTTTATATATTCGTTTAATTGAGAAACAGAGATGCAATGCTCTCGACGTTCGTTATTTGAAACTAACATTTAAGCGCCTTTCTGACAAAATTAATTGTATAAATATGCATTTCTCGCAAGCAAAGCTATGCCTGCTGCATTGTCGGAGGAGAATTTCGGCTCTGCAAAATATCTTTCATTTTCTGATGCAAGACGCCCCTTTATTATGCTATTACTCATCACTCCGCCCGCATAAAGAATCGGAATTTCTCCATATTTTTCGGTAAATGAACGCGAAATTTTAAAAATCGCCTGGCTTAGATATTCAAAAACATACGCTGCCGTATAAGAGGCGTCGTCCGTTTCCTTATATACCTTCGCACCCAAATTCTCCACGCCCGACAGATTTATAAAGCAGGCGTCTGTATTTATCTTTGGAACTTTTACTTTTCTCTCGTTTTTCAACGCAAGCTTTTCAAGCTCAGCGCCACACGGAAATCTCAATCCCAACATAACGCCGACTCTATCAATTAACTGCCCTGCGTTAATATCCTTCGTACCGCCTACTATTTCCGTATTAAATTCATTTTTATTGAACTTGGTAAGCAACAGCTCGGTCGTGCCGCCTGATAAATGAAAAACTCCGAATTCCCCGTTAAGAAGCTCTGTTTTACCGGAAGAATATACAGCCGACATTATATGTCCGCATTGATGAGAAAATTCAAAAACAGGCGCATCGCATACCGCAGAGAGCGAATCGGCTATCGCAACGCCGGTAAGGAAGCACGGCATATAAGAGCCCTCTACTCGTCTTGGACGCGAGGAGACGCCTATCGCCACTATTTTCTTATCCGAAATAAAAGGCCTGACCTCATCCATAACAAAGGGGAAATTTTTAACGTGAGCGAAAACTGCGTCTGATTGTCTGAGTCCGCACTCTCCCTCTCTGACAGGCAAAAGCTTTTTTGCGTTAGCAATTATATTTCCCTCTTCGTCAGATACGGCAACGGAGGTAGTATAGTTGCTCGTATCAATTCCTATTATAACGTTATTGTTCATCAATATTTTTGCCTTCTATTGTTCTTGCAATAGAGTTAAGCACTCCGTTGACAAACGCGCTTGCCTTTTCGTCGTCATATGCTTTTGCAAGCTCGACCGCCTCGTTAATAGAAACCTTTAAAGGAATATCGGTATATAGCATCTCATAAACCGCCAATTGCAAAATTGAAAAAGAAACGCGTGAAATTCTGTTAATTTTCCAACCCTGAGAATTTTTTTCAATCAAAGCTGATATTTCAGCGTTGTTTTCAGAAACGCCGTTTAAAATCGATTTTACGAAGTCGCTTTCCTCTTCGTTACGGAAACATATCGCTGTGTCGTATATTTCCTGAACTTTCCTTGCTGAATCAAAATTTTTTTCGAACAGGAGCGAGAACGCAAGTTCTCTTTCTTTATGTCTTGTCATTTTTCCTTTTAGCCGTTATTTCGGCATATCCTTTACGTAAATATATAATTATTGCATATATTAATAATTATACATAAAGTTTATCAAAATGTCAACTTATATCTGACATTATTTTTTCATTAAACGAGCTAATTTGAGCAAATACAGAATGATGAAAATTTAAAAACGAATAAATTGCAAAAAAATATCAAATGCTCGTTTATTTTAGCGTAAAGCACTTGACTTTTTTGCGTAATTATGGTAATATGTCTATGGTATGCGGGTGTGGTGGAATGGCAGACACGCTGGTCTTAGGAACCAGTTCGGAAGAGTGTGGGTTCAAATCCCACTACCCGCACCAAAACCATTGTTACCAATGGTTTTTTTAATAGTTTTGTCAAGTAAGGGAGAAATTATATGAATTTCGAAATAATTGATTTTCACACACATCCTTTTCTAACGCAGGAAAGCAACATTTGCAATCACAAGCAATATATCCCTATGACTCCCGTGGAATCCATGGAATCCTTAAAAAGCTTGGGCATAAGCAAAATTTGCGGAGCTGTAGTTACCCCTTTCGATACAAAAAACATAACCTGGGATAGTATTAAAGCTCTTAACAATGACGTTTTGGAGCTAAAAAAGCTTTACGGAGATTTTTACGTCCCCGGCTTCACTATTCATCCGGATTTCGTAAAAGAATCCTGCGAAGAAATCGAGGCAATGCACAAAAGAGGAATAAACCTGATAGGCGAGCTTGTGCCGGGTATGCATTGCTGGAGTGATAATTACTACAACAAAAATTTCTCAGAGATACTTGATTTAGCAGAGCAATACAATATGGTTGTAAATATTCACAACGTTGCAAACGATTCTATAACGAATATTATCAAAGAGCACCCCAACCTTGTACTCGTCGCAGCGCACCCCGGCGAACGAGATGTATTTTATCTGCATATGGAAAGAATGAAGATAAGCAAAAATTACTATTTGGACGTTTCGGGGACAGGTATTTTCAGACACGGAATGCTTCGCCGAGGCGTTGATTTGTTCGGCGCGGAGAGATTTATTTTCGGCTCTGATTTCCCTGTTTGTAATCCCGCTATGTTTATTGGCGGCGTGGCTCATGATTATTTGCTGACCGATAATGAAAAGGAGTTAATTCTTTCAGGAAACGCAAAAAGAATACTCAACCTGAAATAATTGTTTTAGTATGGTTCTTCGATATTACAAATTGAACAAGCTTCTGCGGGAACGCAAAATTTCAATTTCAAAAATGCAACGGGATCTAAACTTATCGAAAAGTGAAATTGAAAAGATTAAAACCAACAGAATCCTTTTGTCAGATACATATTTACTAATCTGCCAATATTTAAAGTGCGAAATAGAAGATATTATGGATTATCTTTCGCTAAAAGAAGATGGTGAACCATACGCCGATTTAACCTTAATTACAAAAGATTCTTATAAAACAAAAATTAATATATAAAAACTTATCGGAGGTATTATATGAAAATTAACGAATTCAAGTCCCCTGTAAATAGACCCGAGAGGGTGATTCAGTTCGGAGAGGGCGGTTTTTTACGCGGTTTCGTCGATTGGATACTTCAAGCAGTAAATGATAAAAGCGACTTCAACGGTAACGTAGTTGTCGTACAGCCGATCGAAAAAGGAATGTGTGATATGCTTTCCGCTCAGGATTGCCTCTACACTCACGTTATCCGTGGCGTTGAAGGTGTAGAAAAGCAGATCGTCGACGTTATTTCCCGCTGTGTAAAGCCCTACGAAGATTTCGCCGCTTATTTAAAGCTTGCCGAGAACCCCGATTTCAGATTTATCGTTTCAAACACAACGGAATCAGGAATCACCTTTAATGCGTCTGACCTTTCGACAGATACTCCCCCCGCATCCTTTCCTGCAAAGGTTACTCTTCTTCTTAAAAAGCGATTTGACCTTGGTCTTAACGGATTTATATTCCTCCCCTGCGAATTAATAGACAAAAACGGCGCAACTCTTAAGAAAATCATACTTCAGTATGCAGACCTCTGGAATTACGGCGAAGATTTCAAAGCGTGGGTTGAAAAGGATAATATCTTCTGCAACACCTTGGTTGACCGTATAAATACAGGTTATCCCAAGGACGAGCAGCTCGACCTCGGTTACGAGGACAATTTGGTTAATACTTCCGAATATTTCCATCTCTGGGTAATCGAAGGACCTCAGTCCATACTTAAGGAAATTCCCTTTGATAAAGTTAATCTTAATATTATCGTTACAGATTGTCTTGATATGTATCGCACGAGAAAGGTAAGGATTCTTAACGGCGCTCACACCTCTCTTGTTCCCTTCGCGCTCTTGGAGGAATTTGATACGGTAAAGAGCTGTATTGATAACGAAAAGACGCTTACACACATTAAAAAATGCGTTTATGATGAAATTATTCCGACGCTTGATCTTCCGAAGGAAGAGTTGATTTCTTACGCCGACAGCGTAATCGAGCGTTTTGCGAATCCCTACATCAAGCATTTTCTTTCTTCTATCGCGTTAAACTCTGTAAGCAAATTTAAGGTAAGAGTGCTTCCCTCTATTCTTGAATACATCAAGAGATACCAGAAGATGCCCGAAACTCTTATTTTCGCTTTCGCGAAATTAATTGAATTCTATAAAACCGATATGGTAAATGACGCTCCCGATGTAGCAGCATTTATGAAGAACTCATCCACGAAGGAAATTCTCGCTAACACTGCGCTTTGGGACGAAGATCTTTCATTCTTATACGACGAGGTGGTAAAATATGAAAATAACTAATTTAGATAACGTTGATATAAATCTTAACGACGGACATAAGTATGCGTCAAGAGATATCAAAGCGGGCGAAAACATCATAAAATACGGCTGCCCTATCGGTCACGCTACCGCCGATATAAAAAAAGGTGAGCACGTTCACACGCACAACGTAAAAACTAATCTTAGCGGAAATCTTACATACGAGTATAATCCTGTTTTTGACGACGTAAAGCCGCTTGAATGTGACAAAACGTTTATGGGATATGTCAGAGAGAACGGCGACGTAGGTATCAGAAATGATATTTGGATTGTTAATACTGTAGGATGTGTAAACAAAGTTGCTGAAAAGCTTTCACAATTAACAGGTGCAAAGCACTTCCCTCATCCCTTTGGTTGCTCACAGCTCGGCGACGACCAGCTGTTAACCCAAAAAATCCTTCGCGGTATGGTCAATCATCCTAACGCCGCAGGCGTACTTGTGCTCGGTCTTGGTTGTGAAAACAACAATATTCCTCTTTTCAAAACCATTCTCGGTGATTACAACGAAAAGAGAGTAAAATTCTTGAACACTCAGGATTTTGACGATGATATCAAAGAAGGCGTACGCTTAATCGAGGAATTAAAGAGCTACGCTGATACCTTTAAGAGAGTTCCTTTGCCTATCTCCAAGCTTAAGCTCGGATTAAAATGCGGCGGTAGCGACGGATATAGCGGAATCACGGGAAATCCTCTCGTAGGACGCCTTTCCGACCTCTTGATTTCCTATGGCGGAAGCTGTGTTCTCACTGAGGTTCCTGAAATGTTCGGAGCAGAACACCTTTTGATGCAGAGATGTATAAACCGCGAGGTTTTTGACAAAACCGTAAGCTTGATAAATGACTTTAAGGATTATTATACGAGACACAACCAGGTTATTTATGAAAACCCCTCGCCCGGAAACAAGGCGGGCGGCATCACTACCCTGGAAGAAAAATCTCTCGGTTGCGTTCAAAAGGGCGGATTATCTCCCGTCGTGGACGTGCTTGACTACGGAGACGTACTCACAAAGAATGGTCTTTCACTTTTGAATGGGCCCGGTAACGACATCGTTGCTATAACAAATCTTATGGCTGCGGGCGTACATATAATTCTCTTCACCACGGGTAGAGGTACTCCCGTTGGCGGCGCAGTTCCTACCGTTAAGATTGCGACTAACCATTCTCTTGCCGAAAGAAAGAAATCGTGGATAGATTTCGACGCTTCGCCAATTCTTGAAGATATAGATCCCACAAACGATCTTCTTGACTATATAATCGAGGTTGCGAGCGGAAAGCAGACGAAAAACGAGGAAAACGGTTACTCCGAAATCTCCATTTTCAAAGACGGCGTTACCCTTTAATATATTAGAAAATGCGTGTTTTCCAATTGGAAAGCACGCATTTTTTGATTTAATCTGACAACTCAAAATAATTATTCTCTTTAATATATCTTATAAGCTCTTCTTTTTTATTTGCCGTTTTTTCGCAGATTACAGCGTCAAGTACTTGCTTTAGAATTTCGCCGATCTTCTTGCCGTCTTTAATTCCGAGATTAACGATATCAGTTCCGTTTATATCTAATTCGCCAATAAAGCAACATTCCTCATTTTTGCATATCTGCTCAAAGTTTTCTCTCAATTCTTCAATGTTGGCGCCTATTAAATTGTAATATTCAAAATAGTCGTAAAAAAGGTCCTTTTCCGCCTCTGAAATCAATTTCTTTAATTCTATCTTGTTTTCAGGGATATCTTTTTTTACAAGACGTAACAAAGACAAAATTCTCTTTTTATCGCTATTCGAAAATTTTAATTTCGTCAATTCTTCTTCCGCGTCGAAGAAAGAGGAGTCATTTAATAAAATTGTGTATATTATACTTAAATTCTCTGTAAAACCTTCCAGCTTGTTAAGCTTCCTTTCGGCTGAGTTAAATAAAATTTCAGAAACGAAAGAAAGAATATCAGAATTTCTCTCAACTACTTCCCTTGCATTTCTGCCAAGAAACAACTTGTTGATTTCGACAAGTATTCTTTCTGCCGAGATATTTTGTAGCAATTTTGCGTTTTTTCGAGCTGCTTTTAACGTTTCTTTTTCGATATCAAATCCGAGCGTGGAAGAAAACCTCAACGCTCTTAATATTCTGAGTGCATCCTCCTTAAATCTTTTATCCGCTTCGCCTACCGCCCTAATACTCTTTTCTTTGATATCTGACAAACCGTCGTGGTAATCGACAATACCTGTTTTTTCGTTATAGGCGATTGCGTTTATAGTAAAATCACGTCTGTCGGCATCTTCCCTCAATGACCGAGTAAAAGAAACCCCGTCGGGATGGCGGCTGTCAAAATATTCGCCGTCTATGCGATACGTAGTTATTTCAACCGAATCTTTTTCATAAAAGACGGTGAGAGTACCGTGCTTTATACCCGTTTTAATAACCTTAAACTCTTCAAAGACGGATAGCATCTCATCAGGAGTTGCATTGGTCGCCATATCAAAATCGCTCGGCTCGCGTCCCATTATAAAATCACGGACACATCCGCCAATAATATACGCCTCATATCCTTTCGCCTGAAGCATATTCATTATTTTTGAAATATAATCGGGTAATTCGATTTTTACGCTTGGAAAAATATAATTATCCATTTTTTCTCCACACTTTTTTATTTCAACTATAATATAACATATCTTATGCAAAAATTCAATCAATTTAGCTATAAATCTTGACAAACAGGCAAAAAAGTATTATTATATTAATGTTGCACTTAAAACAAAACAAAGGAAAAACTTATGCACAGCTTTCTTCTATCGGTAGAACAAATTTTTTCGGATTGTCCTCATTTGCTGATTCATACAATTAAAGATACTATACATTTGTTGCCGTTTTTATTTATTTCCTATTTAATAATGGAATTTATAGAACATAAAACGAACGAAAAAATGTTGTCGGCAATTCAACATTCCGGAAAATTCGGACCTTTTATAGGTTCTGTTTCAGGTATTATTCCACAATGCGGTTTCTCGGCTTTATCAAGCACATTATATGCCGGAAAGCTTATTACACTCGGCACGTTAATAGCAGCTTTTCTTTCCACCTCTGACGAAATGCTGCCTGTTATGATTTCACGAAACGTTCCTTTCAAAAATATACTTATTATTTTGACCACAAAATTTTTGATAGCAATTCTCGCAGGTTTTGTCATAGATTTGCTCTTTCGTACAAAAAGCGAAGCGGAGCATGAACACGAAATAGAACATCTTTGTGAGGACGAGCACTGTCAATGCCAAAATGGAATTCTTCGTTCCTCTTTATATCATACTCTTCACGTTTTTGCTTTTATTTTTGTTTTTTCTTTTGCTTTGAATATAACCATTCATTACATAGGCGAGGACAAGCTTAGCTCGTTCATTTTAGGAAGACCGATTGTCGGGCAGATTTTTTCTGCTATTATAGGTCTGATTCCGAACTGCATTTCCTCGGTCGCTATCACTGAGCTATATATTGAGGGAGCAATTTCAGCAGGCGCAATGCTATCCGGTCTGCTTGTCGGGGCAGGAATTGGAGTTTTAGTTTTATTCCGTACGAATAAGCATATAAAAGAAAATCTCAAAATAGTAGGAATTCTTTTTATTATAGGAGTATTGTCCGGCATTTTACTCGACCTTCTTAATTTTGAAAGCTTATTAATATAATAAAATATATACGGAGAGTTCGAAACCTTCCTCTCCTAAAACAAAACTAAAGGAGAAAAAAATGTATCAAAAAAAATTAAATGCTCTCACCTATAGCGCAATGATTGCCTCTCTTTATGTTCTGCTAACCTATATTTCACACATTTTGGGATTAGCGAACGGCGCTATACAGCTCAGATTGTCAGAAGCGCTTGCAATACTTCCCTGCTTTACGCCTTCGGCAATACCCGGTCTGTTTGTTGGATGTATTATATCAAATCTTTTAACCGGGTGCGCTGTATGGGATATTATATTCGGGAGCTTTGCCACACTGATAGGCGCTGTTTTCTGTTACTTGTTAAGAAAGCGCAGCAAATGGCTTTCGGTATTGCCGAACATTTTATCAAACTCTTTTATAGTTCCTTTTATTCTTATTAAAGTGTACGGTTTAGAGCAATCTTACTTAGTCCATTTTGTTTTTATATTTATAGGCGAATTGATTTCATGCGGAGCACTGGGAATGGTTTTATATCTTGTCCTCGATAAAAACAAAAATATAATTTTTAGAAATATGAAAAAATGATAAACACTACTTTATGCTATATTGAAAAAAACGATTCCTTTCTTATGCTTCACAGAACAAAAAAGGAAAATGACGTAAATAAAGATAAATGGATAGGAATAGGCGGAAAATTTGAAGATGGAGAATCTCCGGATGACTGCTTGATACGAGAGGTTAAGGAGGAAGTGGGACTATCGCTTCTCTCTTATAAATTCAGAGGAATAGTCACCTTTATTTCGGACAATTATCCTACCGAATATATGCATCTTTTTACGTCTGATGATTTTACGGGGGAGATTACATCTTGCAATGAAGGCGAACCCGTATGGGTAAACAAAAAGGATATTCATTCTCTTTCAATTTGGGAGGGAGATAAAATCTTTTTTAGGTTGTTGGAAGAAAACAGGCCTTTCTTTTCATTAAAGCTCAGATACACAGGCGAACTCCTTATAGAAGCTGTTTTAGATGGAAAAAAACTTTCACTCTAATTAAAAAATCTCGTTTTGCAAAAACAAAACGAGATTTTTTATTGTAATAGCCAACATTTTCAAAGAAAAGGTTGGCGTGAAAACCACCAGCAGTGCTGGTGGTTCCAAAAAGCTTTAGCTATGAGTAGAAAAAATATCCTCCTTTTGCTATAATAAGAGTAGGTTCGCCAACCGCACAAAAAAGCAAAAGGAGGAATCAAGTAATGAAACTTGACACAGATAGTTTAGCACATACACAATGGAATTGCAAGTACCATATAGTATTTTCACCAAAATATCGGAGACAGGTTATATATGGG
>JAZNBK010000061.1:0-19250 GCA_045587025.1 Eubacteriales bacterium | reverse complement strand
TGGAACTGCCACTTCTATTTTTATTCGGCTTGCGGGATACTCGTACTTATAAATAAGCTCCGCCCAAAATTCTGCGCGGACTTGTTCTTCGGGGGCGTCGTAACGTTCCGTGTGGTTGTTCGAAGTTACGTACGTGATTTTTCTTTTACCCTCTTCGCCGACGATATACGCGTATCCGTCCTTAATCGCCTTTTCCAAAAATGCCATTGCTTATCTCTCCATTTTTAATAGGGTACTTAATTGTCTTTATTATATCAAAATTTTCTTATTATGTCAACCATAACAAAGTGCGAGCATCGCATTTGACTAATCAAATAAAAAATGAGCATAGCCCAAACCCCCAAAAACAGATAGGCGCAAACTATCTGTTTTTCTATTCTCCGTTAAGAACAACACGGGCATCGCCCCCTATTTTTTTGCGCCTTGTCGTTATAAAGCGCATATGTTCTTGCGTTATCTCTCTCTTAATTCAGACAAAGCGTCTGAAAGGCGGCAAAATTCCTCAGTTGATAGCGTTTCTCCTCTGACCGTTGCGGTATACCCCATACCCACGAGGACGTTTTGGAGAGTTTCTTTCGTAAAATCAGGATATTTTGCGTATATGGCGTTGACTAAAGTTTTCCTTCTCTGCTCAAACGCCGCCTTGATTATTCCAAAGAATAATTTTTCATTCTTGGGATTATATTTCTTGTTCTTATATAAATCAATTTTAACTACTGCCGAATTGACTTTAGGCGCTGGCATAAAGCTGCTCGCCGATACCGTAAAAAGCTTTCTCGCCTCGCCGTAATATCCGAGCACGGCGGTAATCGCTCCATAGTCGTTACTGCCCGCCTTTGCCGTTAAGCGAGATGCGACCTCCGCTTGTACCATAACGGTTATTGCGTTAAAGCTGACTCCACATTCAAGCAAGCGCATTAAGATAGGCGTTGTGATATAGTACGGAAGGTTGGCGCAAACGTAGACCTCTCTACCATCCGCCCATAACGGAACGAGCGATTTTAAATCGAGCTTCATAACGTCCTCGTTTATTACGGTGATATTATCGTAATTTGCGAGCGTTTTCTCTAAGACGGGTATCAATCCTCTGTCTATCTCCACAGCAACTACCCGCTCGTATCTTTCTGCGAGCTTTGCGGTGAGACATCCTATTCCAGGCCCGATTTCGAGAACCATACATTCTTTCTTCTCTGAACAGTTCTCCGCTATCTCCTCGGGAACACTTTTGTTTATTAAAAAATTCTGTCCGAACTCTCGGCGAAACTTTATTCCCGCGTCTTCCATGACGGAACGTATAACATTAATATTACATAAATCCATTTTTTCTAAATTTCCTCTTGACAAATCAAATAAAAAAAGATATAATAGTAAAGGTTCTAAATATTTTAGTTTTGCTGGTGTAGCACAGTCGGTAGTGCAGCTGATTCGTAATCAGCAGGTCGTGTGTTCAAGTCACATCACCAGCTCCAAGACGCATTTAATATGCGTCTTTTTTTATTTTAAAATATTATCGCCTGTTATGATTTTTCAGGTCGGTATAAAGCGCGCCTATATCGTCATAAACGAAATGCGGCGTTATCTCGCTTTCTTGCAGGTCTTTTTTTGTCGTTTCTCCACTAAAGACGAGCAATGAAGAAATTCCCGAATTTACACCGCAGGCAATATCGGTATAGATACGGTCGCCTATCATCACGGCTTCCTCCTTCTTATATCCCGTCTTATCGAGCGCAAGCTCTACCATAAGTGAATTTGGCTTTCCTATAAACAAAGGTCTTTTACCCGTCGCGTTATATAGCATATCGGCAAAGGAGCCGCAATCGGGAACATATCCGAAGTCAGTGGGGCAGGTATAGTCGGGGTTGGTCGCAATATAATCAATATCGAAAAGTGTCAACAGCTTTGACACCGTTATCAGCTTCTCGTATACAAGCTCGGTGTCGTACGAAATACAAACGCAATCGGTCCTTTCGTCATATTCCTCGGTTATGGGCAGTCCTGCCTCGCGTAAGGAAGCGCAAAATGATTTCGTACCCATAGCGTAGATAAGATTATAATTTTTCTTTTTCAAATAATATACCGTGGCGTCAACGGAGGATATAAAATCCTCGTCCGTCGCCTTTATTCCCAAGCCGTTCAGCTTCTTGACGTAGCTAGTCGTGCTCTTAGACGAGTTGTTGGTAAAAAACAGATATCTACCGCCGATCTCCTTTACGTATGCAAGAAACTCCCGTACGCCCGGAAAAAGATTATCGTCTAAATAGAGCGTGCCGTCCATATCCAAAAGAAAAAGCTTTTTATTATAAACCGTGTTTATCATTTTACTCTCTCGCTATTGTATTTATTTTTACTATTCGTATTTGCCACAATTTATTATTTCACTCATACGTTAACCGGATTGAAGAATAAAAAGAGGAAATAAATCAATATAATCTGAAAAATCATTATCAAAGGAATGCCAAGCATAAACTTTATATGCTGAGTTTTATGCCGTACACTCTGCATTGTAATATACATTGCAAGTGAGCCGCCGAGCAAGGAAAAAAGCAAAAGCTTCGCTTCCGGTATTCTGCTCTGCGGACGCTTCTGGGCAGATTTTTTATCGTATACCGTTATTATTATAGATACGATAGAAATTAAAACAAAATATATTATAACTATTTTTTGACTGACTGAAAGCTCGCTCCACATATTTCCTCTATAAAATCATGTTTTTTTAAAATAAATCTGACAACGTTTTTTGCGCAAAAAGGATAAAATCCCTCTTAAAGCTATTTAGCAGGTCAAGAGGGATCTTTCCTATTTAGTTTAAGTAACTCTTATTTCTTAATGAAGTAAAGGGCACCGTCAATTATGAACAATACGCCGATAGCGATGAACACCCAATCAAGCGCCTGGAAAAAGTTACCAAAAAGAAGAAATGCGCCAAGTAAAATCTTGAGGACTGGGGCGATGAGGTTGGTGGATTTGGACTTCTTAAGCTCCCCGAGAAGCTCTAAAACTCCGCTTACCAATACGAGCACGCCAAATACGAGCAATACGATACTCAAGAAGAGCCATCCGCCAAGAATTACAAGCACACCGATAACGGCGTCAATAACACCTGACTTAACATCATTCTTCATGAACTTCAATACGCCCTGCACAATGAAAAGCACTCCGACTGCTGTCATGAGCCAGTTCAAAAGAGATGCCTTGAAAATGCAGAAGATAACACCGACGAGAATATAGATAATAGCGGTGTTTAAATTGTTTGCCTTTTTGTTAGTTGCCATAGCTTTATCCTCCTAATATGATCTACTTATATTTTACTCTTTTTTTGCATAATAGTCAATAGAATTTGATATAAAAAATATCTTTTTTTACATTTTTCTTCTTATATTTAAAAAGAGAAAGAAGATATAAAAGAACGGCGGTAAAGCTACCGCCGTTCTCAATAATATTAAACGCTCAAAATCCTGCGGGAAGCAAAATCCACGAACGCCCTCTCCATAACCTTTTGTCCGTTCGTATTTGGATGAATACCGTCCTCACAGAGAAGATCATCTATTCTTCTGTTCGAGAGAAAAGCGCCTCGCAAATCTACGCAGTCGGTATTAGTATCCTTCGCTATTTTTTCAATGCAACGCGAATAGTTCTCCTGATATCTGTAAATAGTGTTCACACTGCCAAGCCAGGACATAATATTTTCTCTATTCAGCTTGTCAGAGCAAAACCAATTAAAATATCTCTGGGGGTCGATGGGCGGTAGGGTGGTCAGAATAGGCGTTATCCCTCTGCCCTTCAAAAAGGCGATAATCCTTCTGTATGAGTCCTCAAAGGTCTCAATTGAAGTATTTGGCTTATGCTCTGCTTTTGGATTGTCCGAAATTTCCTGCCACTTGAAGTCACAATCGTTTCCGCCAAAATCCATAAGGACGGCGTCACACACCATTCCCCTCTCAAGCCGTTGGTTAAGAAGCTTTTCGCCCGCCGTAATGGTATATCCAAAGCGAGAAAGATTTTCTATATCGAGAGAGAACCTCTCCCCTATTGCGTTTATATCTATATTATTACTTATAAAATATCTGTTATTTTCCTTGTTCAACTGCACGCCCTTGAGAATAGAATCTCCAAGAACCTTTATACTTTTTATAACACTCATAGCGTAAACCTCCACGTCATATGGTTTTCGATACCATTATACATACTTTTTGTTGTTTTGTCAATGGTTTTTTGAAAATAAAAGAAAAAAATATAATAAAATTATACCTGTTATAGAGCCAAATTATGCAAAAAAAGAAAAAGTTCTATTCAGTTATATAAAAAAGAACCACTACAGCTTTTCTGTAATGGTTCTTAGTTATTTATCCGATTTGTTTAATTTAGACGGTATTATAAGGAATCGTTCGTATCCTCGCCGTCTTTTTCGTCATAAGCTTCCGCTTCTTTTTCAAACGCTTCGCGTGTAAGCTTCGCCTTTTTTTCCGCCTCTTCCTTCGCCTTCGTGTTCTCGTCGGCGCTACGCTTATTCTTTTCCTCAATCATAGAAACGAGCTGCTCTTCCGTCGCGCCGTCGTCCATTGCCGCCTTAAATTGAGCGTCGTCCATAACCTCGTATTTTACCAAGAAATCAGCGATGAAATGAAGCTTTTCAATGTTGGCTCTCAAAATCTTTTCGGCTTTTGCAAACGCCTCGTCGATAATCTTCTTAATCTCGTTATCTATCTTCGCCGCAGTTGCCTCTGAATAATCGCGCTGTGAATTAAAATCTCTGCCCAAGAATACTTCGTCGCTACTATGCTCGCTGCCGAATTGAATAGTACCAAGCTCGTCGCTCATACCGTATCTCGTAACCATATTACGAGCAATCTGGGTAGCTCTCATAATATCGTTTGAGGCGCCGCCTGAAACGTCGTCGTAAATAATCTTTTCCGCTACGCGTCCGCCGAGCAGCATTGAAATTTCTTCCTTGAGTTGATTTTTATATACGCTGTACCTATCCTTTTCAGGAGGATTTAAGGTATATCCCAAAGCTCTTCCGCTCGGTATTACCGAAATTCTACGAACGGGATCCTGAGTTTCAAGCAGGTGCGCGAGAATTGCGTGTCCTGCCTCGTGGTACGCCGTTTTTCTCTTTTCGTCCTCGGTAATTCTTGCGGATTTCTTCTCCGTACCTACCATTATCTTCAAGGTGGCTTCCTCTATCTCGTCCATGCCGATCAGAAGCTTGTTACGTCTTGCCGCCAAAAGCGCCGCCTCGTTCAAAAGATTTGCGAGATCCGCGCCTGTAAATCCAACGGTGGTCTGAGCAATTTTGTGAACGTCTACGCCTTCCTCTGTCGGTTTATTCTTCAAGTGTACCTTTAATATATCCTCTCTGCCTTTAAGGTCGGGATAATTAACGGTGATTTGTCTGTCAAATCTACCCGGTCTTAACAACGCAGGGTCAAGAATATCAGGGCGGTTCGTAGCGGCGATTACTATAACGCCCTCGTGCTTATCAAATCCGTCCATTTCAACCAAGAGCTGATTTAGTGTCTGCTCTCTCTCGTCGTGTCCGCCTCCAAGTCCTGCGCCTCTATGACGTCCCACGGCGTCAATTTCATCTATGAAAATTATACTTGCAGGGGCTTTTCTTGCGTTTTCAAAAAGATCGCGAACACGGGAAGCTCCTACGCCGACATACATTTCCACAAAGTCGGAACCCGAAATTGAGAAGAAAGGAACGCCTGCCTCTCCAGCAACTGCTTTGGCAAGCAGGGTTTTACCCGTGCCGGGAGGGCCTACGAGAAGAACGCCGCGAGGAATTCTCGCGCCAAGTCCTGTGAATTTTGAAGGGTTCTTCAAAAATTCGACTACCTCTTCAAGCTCTTCCTTTTCCTCGTCAGCGCCTGCTACGTCGGAAAATCTGATGGGGTTTTTATCGTTTGCG
Source organism: Eubacteriales bacterium (assembly GCA_045587025.1). Taxonomy (GTDB): domain Bacteria; phylum Bacillota; class Clostridia; order Oscillospirales; family CAG-272; genus UBA1740. Next base: position 13,339 of record JAZNBK010000061.1, on the reverse strand, counting down.
CTAAGCTTTGCTCTCGAACGCGCAAAGGAATTTATTTTCCCGCCTCTGCCCGTCGCCTGATTCATCATATAAATCCAGAAGCCAACGAACACAAGCAAAATGATGATATAAGGAAGCCAGGAAATGAACCAAGGCGTTTCCTTCACCTCTTCAAAGTTATATTCCTCCAAAACGCCCTCTGCGTGCTGAGCTTCGGCAATTTCTGCCACCCATTCATACTGGAAAGCGTAGCTTAAGCGATATACGTATTCCTGCTCTTTACCGTCTGCGTCAACGCCGTTTATCGTAATGTAGCCGTCGGTATCAACGGAAAACGATTTTACCTCATTATTTAAAAATTTATCCTGCAAATCACTGTAAGTAAACTCTTCCTTCGCAGTCATCGTATCCACAATCATTACAGCCGCAATAATGAATACGGCTATAAGAAAGAGAAAAAACACAATATTTTTTACATTTGCTTTCATTATAAAATGACCAAACCTTTCTCACTTTAAGTCAAATATCAAACGCTTAAATAATTATTTACTGTAAACATCAGGACTAAGTATACCCACGTATGGAAGCGTTCGATACTTTTCATTATAATCCAAGCCGTATCCAACGACGAATTCGTCGGGGATAACGAGCCCCGAATAATCGGGCACGAAATCAACCTCTCTGCGCGACGGCTTATCAAGCAAGGTGCAAGTTTTTACAGAGCGCGCGCCCTTGTTTCGAAGATAATTCACAAGATACGAAAGCGTTCTTCCGCTATCAATTATATCCTCAACTATTACTATATCACACTCGTGTATATTGGCTCTCTGCAAATCAAGATGAATGTTCACGTTCCCCGTCGTTTTCGTTCCTGCTCCGTACGAAGAAACCTTCATAAAATCAATTTCAACAGGAGTTTTAAGCTTTTTCATCAAATCTCCCATAAATACGACCGAGCCCTTCAATATTGCCAGCAAAATTACGTGGTCGCTTTTTCCCAAAAAGTCATTATCTATCTCGCCTGCCAATCGAGTGGTAATTTCATCGAGCTGGTCCTTGTCAACCAACGTTCTCAATATATCCTTATTCATCTTTTCCTCCATTGCTGTAATAATATGCGTACAGTTCTGATTTTTTCGGTTGCTTATCTGATGTCGCTAAATTTTCATCGTTTCTTATGGGAAATCCCGGAATCCAGATTATACCGTTATCATCAAATAATATCGGTAATCTATCCTTATCTTTTTGCGAGAGCTTCGCGTCGTTATACTGCCTTTTCACCTTATGCGTCATGCCGCCATACCGATACGCGTCTCCGTCTTTTCTGGTTCTGATAAAAATATCTCCATTTATTTTAGCAAAAGTTAAATTCGCTTGTATTGATATTTTGTAAACATTTGTAAATTCAGATACTTTATCATCATCTTTATTTTCGGTCAGATAAATTATATCCTCGGTGTTCGGAATGCGGTTTATGCCCATTTCGAGCTTTACGCAAAACTCGTTTTTCTTTTTTTCGGGCGTCTTGACGAATTCAAACGTCTCCCTGCCCGAACGAAACGTTACTCCGGCGGGCAAGCAATACTCTTTGCCTATATTTTCGCTCTTTTTTATTATTTCTGCAATTTTTTCGATATGCGCAGCTGAGAGAGAGGAGCTATTCTCCGCTTTAACTGCATTTTCATACATAAAAATAATTACTCTCGTAAGTATCGCTTCGTCCAAATTATAAAGACGTTCTTTTTTTGCTTTTGACGTGATTTCGTTATCTCTACAAAATTCAGACACGTACTTTTCTATAAAAGAAACGTCGCTTCTTATGCTCTTATTCATTCTCTGAATTGCGCTTTCAAAGGATGAATTAATGCGCGAGCATTTCGGAATAATTTCTTCTCGTATATAATTTCTACTGTATTTAACGTCGTTGTTCGTGGAATCGAAAACGTATTTAATATTATTATGCGTAAGAATATCTACAATATCACACTTTGATATATAAATAAGAGGTCTCAAAACTTCGTCGCGAACGGGCGGAATTCCGCACATCGCGCGAGACGCGCCTCCCCGTAACATATTGAATATTACGGTCTCTGCATTATCGGTAGCGTTGTGAGCCGTCGCTATATATTGATATTCAGAATTTTCGGCGAGGAATTTTCTGAAAAAATCATAGCGAACGTTTCTCGCCGTCTCCTCTACGCCGAGCTTTTTTTCCTTCGCAAGCTTTAGCACGTCTGCTTCATAAAGATAAAAATCTATGTTTTTCTCCGTGCAAAAGCTTCGGCAGAAACCAGCGTCTCTTTCTGCTTCTTCTGCTCTGATGTGGTGATTAATATGAATTGCGCACAACGGAAATGAGAATTTCTCAGAAAGCTCTTTCATACACAAAAGCAGAAAAACAGAATCCGCCCCGCCCGAAAAAGCTACGGCTACACCCTTTTCAAACTTCTCTTTAAGATTAAAATCGGAAATCGCAAGTTCAAATAGCTTAAGCGTCCTTTTATCTCCCGATAAAAATTCTCTCACTTTGCAGCACCTTCATTTTCAGTATCAAGAGTTCTGAACTTGGTAAACTGACCTATCCAGCCCATTTTTACGTTACCCGTAGAGCCGTGTCTGTTTTTGGCTATAATTACCTCTGCGGTATTTGCCTCCTGCTGAGCTTTATTCGTATCCGCCTGCTCCTTATAATATTCATCTCTGTAAAGGAACATAACTATATCTGCGTCCTGCTCTATCGCTCCTGAATCTCGCAAGTCGGAGAGCATGGGCTTTTTTACAGTTCTGGACTCGGGACCGCGGGAAAGCTGAGCGCAACAAATAATCGGAATGCCCAAATCCTTTGCCATAATTTTCAGGTTTCGAGAAATGTCTCCAACCTCCAAAACTCTGTTCTCTATATTTCTTCCGCTTTGCATCAACTGCAAATAATCCACTACGACCAATCCAAGATTTTTAATTCTTCTCAGCTTGGATTTCATTTCGGTTACGGAAATTCCGGAGGTATCGTCAATTAAAAGCTCGCAACCGGTAAGCTCGCCTGCCGCCTGCGCAATTCTCGCCCAATCCTCGCTCTTGAGGTTTCCTGCTCTGAGCGCGTAACTATCCACGAGCGCCTCGCTTGAAAGCATACGCGTAACGAGCTGTTCTCCTGACATTTCAAGAGAAAATATACATACGGTCTTTTTTGTTTGCTTCGCAACGTTAACGGCAATATTCATAGCAAAGCTCGTTTTTCCCATACCGGGGCGCGCGCCAACGAGAACCAAATCTCCCTTGCCAAGCTGGACAAGAACTCGGTCAAGTCCCGAAAATCCCGTTTTTGCCCCCGTTATTATCTCGCCGTTATTCTCCGAGATAAGCTCAAGGTCGCTGTAAACGCCCTTCATAATATCTCTGATATGGCGAAATTCCTTTGAGGAACGCTTCTCCGCTATATCAAAAATCTTCTGCTCCGCCATATCTACGGTATCTTCGGCTTTTCCCTGCTCGGAATAAGCCACGCCAGATATTTCATCACAGGCGTTTATTAGCTTTCGCAAAAGAGCTTTATCTTTAACGATTTTAGCATAATCCTTGATGTTTGCGGCGGTGGGGACGATTTTTGCGAGCAGCATAATGTATTCCTTGCCGCCCGTTTCGTTATATACGCCGTCTTCGACCAGATTATTTACTAACGTTATTATATCTATTTCCTTGCTCTGCATAAACATAGAACGCATAGTAACAAAAATTTGTCTATGCTCCTCTATGCTGAAATCATCCTCAGTAATCATGCCTGCAATATCGTCAAAGCTGCTTGGACTTAAAAGAATAGAACCGAGAACCGACTGCTCCGCTTCAATCGAAACAGGAAGGTTTCTCACTGTATCTCCGTACATTTCAAACTCCTTTGAATTTATTATTCGTGAACTACTACCGTAAACTTACCAACGATATCTCCGTAAAGCTTCACGCTCACCGAATAAGTACCGTGAGCTTTTATAGGATCGGTAAGAGAAAGCTTTCTTTTATCTATCTCGATTGAAAAATCTTTTTCGAGCGCTTCCGCAATATCCTTTGCGGTAACTGCGCCGTATAATCTTCCGTCCGCGCCCGACGCGCTCTTGATTTTTACGGTTATGCCCGAGAGCTTCTCTGCAAGAAGATTTGCCGCCTTTTTTTCTTCCTCGATTTTATATTGCTTTGCGTCCTCTTTGCCCTTAAGCTCGTTCGTCGCCTTTGCGTCTGCCAATATAGCTAACTTTTTAGGCAGCAAAAAATTCCTTGCGTATCCGTCGGATACATCTATAAGCTGGTCCTTTTTTCCCTGACCTTTTACGTCCTTTAACAAAATTACCTTCATAGTTTTTGCTCCTTATATATTCTCTAAAGTATCATCAATTGAATCTCTTAGGCGCTGTACGACGTTTCTCATCGTATCGTTTGCTATCTGAGCGCCTGCAACGTCGAAATGCCCTCCTCCGTTCAGCTTTTCCAAAATCACCTGAACGTTTATCGTTCCGTTCGAACGCGCGGAAATATGAATTTTATTATCTATATTTACAAGCACGAATGAAGCGTCTACGTTCTTGATTGCCAAAAGCTTATCTGCTACCTTTGCAGCCATTACGCGATAGCTGGGATCCGTATTTCCCTCGCAAGAGGAAATGGCAATTCTCTTTTTGTAAATCGTAATATTTGCGTTAAATCGAGCTTCCTTCGTCAATTCTTCTATGTTCGATTTAAACATTTCCTGCGTTTCACCCGGGTTTGCGCCCTCTCCACGCAAGAACTGAGCGACCGCAAAGGTACGCGTTCCCGTATTTCTTGTAAATTGCTTGGTGTCAAGCAATATTCCCGACAGCAAAAGCTCTGCCTCTTCCTTGTAAAGATTTTTGGAAAACAGATTCTGCTCCAAAAACTCAGAAACCAATTCAGAAGCCGAGGAAGCCGTCGTTTCTATATATTCCAATTTTACCGACGGGCCAAATTCAGCCACCTTAATATGATGGTCAATAACGGCAATCGTGCTCGCCTTCAACGCAATATCAGGACATTCCACAAAATCTAAATTATTAGTGTCCACAATTATAAGCAGAGTATCGTTCGTGAGCAAATCCATTCCCTCTGCGCCGTCAATGAAAATGTTTTGATATGAGCTTAATTCGTCTATCTTTTCAAAGCAGGGCTGCAGGTTCGGATCGTTTCTGTTAACGACTATATTAACTCGCATACCGCAGTTCTTTGCAAAACGAGCCATGCCGACAGAAGCGCCGAATGAATCGTAGTCACCGAAACGGTGCCCCATAATAAGAACGTTGTCTGCGCGTCCCATCATTGCTACAAGCTGTGTCGCCGTAACTCTTGCGCGCACGTTTGTACGCTTGAAGCTCGCCTTCGTCTTTCCGCCGTAGTATTCAACGCCCTCCTCGCTCTTGTATACCGCTTGGTCGCCACCGCGCTGAAGCGCCATATCCAAAGCGTTCTGAGCTGCGAACTCACGGTCAGAAAGAGTCTCTCCCATATCGGAAACTCCTAACGAAACGGTGACGGAAATACCGTCTCCTACACGAACCTCTCTTATTTCGTCAAGAATGCTGAATCGGCTCTCAAGACATCCTTCGAGCTTCTCTGCTTCAAATACTATGAGATATTTATTTCTCTCGTACGCGCGAATAACGCCGTCCATAGACGCTACCCATTTTTTCAGCTTATTCTCAACTGCGTTCGTAGTTTTTATAATATCGTCACGGACGTACTGAATTATCTCATCAATGTTATCTATTACGGCGTAAGCGACGATTATCTGCCTATTTCTGTACTTTTCATCCAAGGCGAGAAAATCCGTGCAGTCATCAAGTACGATAAACCAACAATTTTCTCCCGCAATCTTGCAAGGCATGCTATCAACCTTAAAGCTCTCTTCACCTATTTCGACCGTCTCGAAAGCTTCCTCTTCGTCGTTAAAGATACCCAAAGAAATTATCTCTTCAACGTTTACGCCCTTCGTTACCCGCTTATGCCCCGTTTTAAGCTCGAAGGAAAGATTGCACCAAAGGATTTCTCCATACTCGTTACAAAGAACGGAAGGGGCTTTCAAATTAAGCAAGGTATTGCCTATTTCCGTATCAAAAACTTCATCTAAGGTTCTTGGAATAGACAAGCTTTTGCGCTTTATCCTTACGTCTGCCCACAATGCAGCCGACAAAAGATAGAAGAATACAGAAAGCGTTCCGTTATACAAATAAGAATTATCTGTATACTCCCCAAGCATTATAAGCAATAATACTGCAAACAAGGTCAACGCAACCAAGACCGCGATGTCAAGACGAGTCGCCAGTTTGTTTCTCTTATTTTGTTTCATAATGATTTTTATCTATGCCAAAAATGGCAAATCCCCCATTTTTTTACAAATAGTAATAGTATAACAAATACATTATAGCAAATAAAATCAAAAATGTAAACATAAAAATCAATATTTAAGAAAAAAGAATGAAAAAATTAAAATATTACAAATTCAATATTGCAAATATTTCAATTCTGTTGTAAAATAATAATGTATTTTGTAAATAAAAAATTTTTATATGAGGGGGAGCAATGGGAAAATATTTAGATAGCCCTGTTTCGTTTTTATCGGGAATAGGCCCTACCCGCGCGAAAGCTCTTGAACGCTTGGGTATATTTACTCTTCGCGACCTCATCTATCACATACCGAGGGCTTACGAGCACAGAGGGAACGTAAAGCAATTAAAGGACGCTCTCGACGGAGAGACGTCATCTTTTATATTGACCGTTGCAGCGGACGCCAGGACCGCTACCGTAAAAAAACGCATGACGATTACGAAATTCCGCGCATTTGACGAAAGCGGAATTGTTGACGTAGTATTTTTTAATCAGGCGTACACTAACGATATCTTCGTTAAAGGAACTCAATTTCGTTTTTGGGGCAAGCTCAGTTTTCAAAACAAAAAATGGCAGCTCACCTCTCCCGAATTTGAAAGCGTTATCCCCGGAAAGCTTCTGCCTGAATTTAACCCTGTTTATCCGTTGACTGACGGGGTAAATAACAAGCTGCTCGGAAAGCTCATTTCAGAAGCGCTGTCTCTTTGCGCCCCTGAAATCGAGGACACGCTGCCGGATAGTATTCGCAAAAAAAATTCTCTCCCTTCCTTTTCATTCGCGCTACGAAACCTTCATAATCCGGATAGTAGCGAAAGCTTGCGACGCGCGATAGCAAGAATGACCTTTGAGGAGCTTTTTCACTTCTCCGTCGGGCTTCACATAATAAAAAAGCGAGGGGAAAGCACTGTTGCAATTCCACTTCAGAAACAAGATTTAACTCCACTTCTCTCTATGCTGCCCTACGAGCTTACCTCTGCGCAGAAAAGAGTTGTAAATGAAATTGTTTCGGATATGACTGATGCGAGCGATAGCGTTGCTCCTATGAGCCGTATTCTTATAGGCGACGTTGGGAGCGGAAAAACCGTCTGCGCGACCTGCGCTATCTACACGGCTATAAAAAATGGTTGCCAAGCGGCGTTTTTAGCGCCGACCGAGGTCCTTGCCAGACAGCATTTCAACGAGCTGTCTCCGCTTTTGACGAAATTGGGCTTCAACGTTTCGCTCCTGCTCGGCTCTACAACAGCAGCTCAGAAGAAAAAAATATATTCCGCATTAGAAGCGGACGATGAAAACAAAATCGACGTTTTAATAGGAACTCACGCGCTTCTCAACGACAAGGTGAATTTTTCAAATTTAGGGCTTGTCATTACGGACGAGCAGCATCGCTTCGGCGTTAACCAAAGGGCTGTTTTAAAGAAGAAAAACAAGGGAGTTCATATGCTTGTAATGAGCGCGACTCCGATACCGAGAACGCTCGCCCTTGCCATATACGGCGACCTGTCTATTTCATATATAGACGAAATGCCATTTGGCAGGCAAAGGGTAGACACCTTCGTCGTCGACGAAAGCTACAGAGCTAGATTAAACGGATTTATTCGCCGGCAGGTGGAGGAAGGCGGTCAGGTTTACATCGTTTGCCCTGCTATTGAAGAGGGCGAAAAATCTGAAATTTCAATAAAGAAGCTAAACTCGATAGAAGCTTTGAATACTCAGACACGCCTTAAAAACGTGCTTGAATATGAAGGCGAGCTACGCGAAAAAATCTTCCCTGACCTAAAAATTGCGTATCTCCACGGCAAAATGAAACCGTCGGAAAAAGACGCTATTATGAAGGATTTTTCGGAGGGAAAAACAGACGTTTTGGTTTCCACTACCGTTATTGAGGTAGGCATAAACGTCCCCAACTCTTCCCTTATGATAGTAGAAAACGCAGAACGATTCGGACTGTCACAGCTCCACCAATTGAGAGGACGCGTGGGAAGAGGAAACAGAAAGTCATACTGTGTTCTCGTCTCCGACTCGTTGGGCAGTACGGCAAAATCAAGACTTACGACAATGACATCCACGTACGACGGATATAAAATTGCCGAAAAGGATTTGGAAATAAGAGGCCCCGGAGATTTTTTCTCATCTTTTTGCGACACCTCTATCCGTCAAAGCGGAGGAATTTCTCTACGCTTTTCCAACCTTTGCTCCGACACCGAGCTTATGAAAAGAGCGTTTGAGGACGCGAATTTGCTCATTAAGGACGACCCCACGCTTTCAAATCCTGAAAATGCGTCGCTTTTACGGGAGATACAGCGGCTTTTCAATCTGAACGAAAATATTATCAGTTAATTATAAGGAGGTAATTCTATGGATAATCGACCTCTTGCAGACAGAATTAGACCTAATTCAATAGATGAAATGGTAGGTCAAAGGCACCTGCTCGGCGAAAACGGCGTTATACGCAAAATGCTCGAAAACAAAAGAATCACCAACATGATTTTCAGCGGGCCTCCCGGCACGGGCAAAACTACCGCCGCGAACATAATCGCCAAGCAAGCGAACCTACCATTATATAAATTAAACGCAACGACGGCTACTTTATCTGACGTAAAGGAAATAGCCACCAGCACGTCGAATATATTCAGCTCGGGCGGAATACTTCTCTATCTCGACGAAATTCAATATTTCAACAAAAAACAACAGCAGTCCCTGCTCGAATACATTGAGGACGGAAGAATAACGCTTATCGCCTCTACCACGGAAAACCCCTATTTTGCAATTTATAACGCTATTTTATCTCGTTCTTCGGTTTTTGAATTCAAGCCCGTTAGCGCGCTTGAATGTATTCCCGCATTACAGAGAGCGCTTAAAATTTTAAATGAAGAACAGAATGCGGACAAGCAGGCGGGAGACGACGTATTGGAGCTTATCGCTTCTCATAGCGGAGGCGACGTAAGACGTGCCGTGGGAATACTTGAAAACGTATTTTACATTAGCGAAAAAGAACTAACCAAAGAGGTCGCCGAACCCCTTTTACCTTCTATGACGGGATATTTTGACCGTGACGGAGATATGCATTACGACCTTTTATCCTGCCTTCAAAAATCTATTCGTGGCTCCGATCCCGACGCTGCCATATTTTATCTCGCAAAAATTCTTGCCGGCGGAGACCTGCTCTCTGCTTGCAGACGGCTGCTCGTTATTGCGAGCGAGGACATAGGTCTCGCCTATCCTCTTGCATCGGTGATAGTCAAAAGCTGCACCGACGCGGCAAAAGAACTTGGACTCCCCGAAGCTGCGCTTCCTTTAGCAAACGCGACGATAATGTTAGCGACCGCCCCGAAATCAAACAGCGCGTATACGGCGTACGCCGAAGCAAAGGAGGATCTCGATATAGGCAAGGGCGCTGAAATTCCTATACATCTGAGAAGTCCTTTATTTAAGGGATATAAATATCCGCACAGCTACCCTAATCATTACGTGGAGCAGGCGTATCTTCCAGACGATTTAAGCGGAAGGCGCTACTATAAATTCGGCGATAACAAGCTGGAGCAAACGGCAAAAGCATATTACGACATGATAAGGAAAAAAGTTTAAGAGGTTTAAAATACATATGAAATATCATTTCATCCTTAATCCTTATGCGGGAAAAGGGAATCAAATTGAATTCTATCAAAAGAAAATCAAAGAAATTTGCGAAGAAAAGAATCTCGACTACTCTATACATTTAACCGATGCGCCCGGTGAGGCGACCGAGTACGTCGGTTTGCAGCTAAAGGACAGTACCGAAGTCCATCGATTCTACTCCTTTGGCGGAGATGGAACGCTTTGTGAAATTGTAAATGGCGCCTATCCCTATAACAATGCCGAGGTGGGCCTGATACCTATAGGAACAGGAAACGACTTTTGCAGAAATTTTACAGGAAAAGAAAATTTCTTTGATATCGAAAAGCAAATAGAAGGACATTCGGAAAAAATAGACCTCTTGAAATATAACGGCAAATATTGTGTAAATATGATGAACGTCGGCTTCGATTGTAACGTTGCCTATAACACTCAAGGCATGAAGAAAAAGAAATTTATTCCCAACAAGCTCGCTTATATTGCTGCAATTTTAAAAACTCTTTTTCAAAAAATGTACTCTCGCCAGATAATTACGATAGACGGCGAAAACACGATAGACCGAGAAATTTTACTTACCGCAATTGCAAACGGCTCCTTCTGTGGCGGAGGATTTAACGCTACTCCTTACGCTTCTCTTACCGATTCCACTTTGGATATCAGTATAGTAGAAAAAATTTCTCGCCTTAATTTCATTTCACTTGTAGGAACATATAAAAAAGGCACTCACCTAAATACCAAGCAGGGCAAAAAATACGTGAGCTACATAAGGGCCACTTCCTTAAAAATGCGCTTCAATCAACCCACAAGAATTTGTATTGACGGCGAAATAGAAAGTGCAACCGAGCTTGATATTTCGATAGTACCCCGAGCGCTTTCTTTTATAATTCCCAAGGGAAGCTCTATAATATCAAAGGATTCGCTTCCGCAATCAAAAGAAACAATTGTAAATTTAGCTAAATTGAAATAATGCGGTTATTATTTAACAGACCTCTTCTAAGCGCGCTTTTGGCGTTCATATTATCTGCGCTATTAACGTCAAAGCTTTTGTTCGAAGGAAGTTCTGCTGGTGTTTATATAGCTGTTTTGCTCGTGCTTTCTTTGGCTTCTCTCTTTTTATGCTATAAAAACAAGGCGAAAATAAGCAGCAAGCTATTCACAATTTCTCTTTGCCTTATCTTTGCATTAACGGCGTCTGTTATATTGTTCGGTTTTCTTAAAACTCGACTTACCATTCCGCAAAATCTAAAAACGGAAGGGACGGAAATAAAGGCGACCGTAAACGAGATTGTTGTCAATGAAGACGGCTACGTATTATTGAACGCCGTGGCAAAAGAGGTCGGCGGAGATAAATGCAACTATAAATTTGCCTTTGAAATTTATGGGAATCCCAAATTAGAGGTAGGAGATATATTTTCCTGCGTTGGAGATATTGAAAGCATTTCAGACGTTTCAAAGCAGGAAGCGAATTATCTTTTTGCAGACGGCTGCGCAGGTAGCGTATACAATATTGACGACGTTAGTTTCATTGAAAAAAGCAAAAATTCCGTGTTTGTTTTCTCTAAGCTCAGCAGCTTCATCGCCAACCGTATAGAGAGTAATATCAGAGGAGATAGCGGAGCGCTTATGTCTGCTCTGCTTTTAGGAAAGACAAATTCGTTAGACGCCTTTATAACGCGTGATTTCAATCTAATTGGAATTTTACATATGCTTGCGTTAAGCGGTATGCACCTGACGCTTCTGATGTCCGCTATCCAATTCTTTCTCACGTTTGCTGATATGAGAAAGAAATATAAAACGCTCATTCTTATATCAATTACTCTGTTTTACGTTGCGCTTTCCGGTTTTTGCTTATCAATGCTTCGCGCTGCCTTTATGTTCTTCCTCACCTCGTTTTCCTTCCTCACTCGCAGAGAAACCGACCCTTACACTTCTCTTTTCATTGCAGTTTCAATAATATTTATCTTATCACCCGCCTCTGTTTTAGACATTGGTCTTTGGCTATCGTTTTTCGGTACGTTCAGTATTCTCGTTTACTTTGAAGCAATAGAGAAAAACCGCAAATCAGGCGACAAATCTCTCGGCAGAGCTATTATTTCATACATAGTCGCATCCTTCGTTATCAGCATTTTTGCGATGATTTTTACTCTCCCCATTACAGCGCTTATATTCGGAGAGATTTCTGTCATTTCACCAATATCAAACATTCTTTTCTCTCCGCTCTTTGATTTAGAGCTTATTTTGGCGTTTCTTGCGCCGTTCCTTTGTAAATTAAACTTCTTTTCCGCATTCTGCGAGCTGATAGGAAATTTTATAATTAAGCTCGCCGCTTATATTGCAAATTTAGATTTTATTTACGTATCTACCTCGTTCACTCTGTTTTACGTTCTCGCAATAATTTTCTTTATATACGTAATTTATCTTTTGTGCAGAAACCTACGCGAGACGTCTATCATTCCCCGTCTTTTCGCTCCCTTTGCCCTTCTCATAATCGCTTTGTTTATATGTCAATTTTCAACCTATAACGACACCTTCCTTATCTATGAACAGAACGGGCGGTCCTCAAGGAATGAAATTTTATTTTTCGCTCACAAGGGTGAAAGCACGGTAATAGACATCTCAAATCATAGCAGCACTTCTTTCAATTCTATAATAGAATTAAACGGCGAAGAGCATTTTACAAAAATATCGAATTACGTATTGACGAGTTACAGTCCCGACCTTGACAAGCGTCTTGAAAAAGCTAACTCAAAGATAAAAATTAAACGCATCTTCCTGCCGTACCCCACGGATTACGAAGAGGCAATTTACGCTCTTAATACTGTCGAAATGCTCGAAAGGCGAAAAATATCCTATGAATTTTATAAGACGGACAGTATAATTCAGCTCGGCGAAATAAAATATATCTTCTACACCGGAGATAACTTTTCGGACAAATCAAAATATGTACTGGCATTTAAGTTGAAAGAGGATAAAATCTTTTATATCTCATCCTATATGGCTATCCATCCGCTTACTATAACCGACGCTTCCGTTTCGATTTTAGGTTGTCACGACGGAGTTCACGAAGCATTTATATCCGCTGATTTTTTGAAAAACACCGACAGATTTGTAATTTCAAATCCTAACTTTATTTTTGAAAACGACACTTTTACCGACATACCAGAGGAAACCGACATACGTATAAGTAAATATGTAAAAATACCCATTGATTAACACAATATATAAGGGGCTGTCTCATTAAGATAGCCCAAAAAAGAAAAAAGCGGCAGCTTTTTACCGTAAAAGGTATTGAGCTGCCGCTTGCTTTATTGTATAATTTAATTGCTACAAAAAATCCACAAGAAAGCGAGATAATTATACAACA
>JAZNBK010000060.1:0-9104 GCA_045587025.1 Eubacteriales bacterium | reverse complement strand
GTTTCGTACAATCTACTTATCTCGGTATTGTTAAATCAATTTTTTCTTTGTTTAACCCGGATGCAACGCTTACAATGACTTTTCGCGCTCTTATCTATGTTATAACTATTATTCCTGCGGTGTTTACCTCGACCTTCGCTTATATTTTGGGATGCAAAAATTTCAAACTCTTTTCAACTAAAAAAAAGAAATAAATTGATTTATCTTATATAGAATAATAAACGGAAAACTTCCATATATTTGTGAATAACAAAGAATGGAGGTTTTTCTTTTTTGAAAAAATATTACGTAAAAGAATTTAATAAGCTTTTGTTGTTTTTCCTGCTTTTTTCAATTTTTGGCATAGCTTTGGTATACTTAGCGTCAGACATTAAATTTGACGATACAAGTTTTGTATCAGGTTCACCTTCTGATTATACATTCATTTTAGATGCAGGTCATGGCGGAGAAGATTCCGGCGCAATCGGTATCAACGGAGTTCTTGAAAAGGATATTAACCTTTCTGTTTGTAATTTACTTGCAGAAATTTTAAAAACCAATGGTTTTAACGTTATTTTAACGAGAACCGAAGACAAATTACTCTATACGGAAGCCGAAAACATAAAAGGACAAAGGAAGATATACGACTTAAAGAACAGATTAAAAGTTGCTAAAGAAAATCCCGATGCAATTTTTATAAGCATTCACATGAACAAATTCTCTATGGAAAGCTGTCGGGGGATGCAAATATATTACGCCGTAAATGCGGAAGAAAGCCAAAAACTTGCCGCAAGTATACAGAACATGGTAAAAAGCAGTATCCAAACCTATAACAAAAGAAACATTAAAGCAAGCGATGGAACTATTTATTTGCTTGATAACGCGGTCGGAAATGCTATACTTATAGAGTGTGGATTTTTATCAAATAGGGAAGAATGCGAAAAATTATCTACAAAAGATTATCAAACACAATTGTCTTTTCAGATATTTTGTGGTATTATGGAGTATATAAAGAAATAAAGGAAATAAAAAGCATGAAAACAGCAAAAAGTATATTCATATGCAGTCAATGTGGTTTTTCAAATGCAAAATGGCTCGGCAAGTGCCCCGAGTGCGGTTCGTGGAACAGTTTTGAAGAGGAAGTTCCTGCGCCGGAAAGCAAAAGCGCGAAGAGCATGGTTGTATCTTCGAATTTTGCAGAAAAGCTCGAAAAGCTTGAGTACCCGAAATACATAAGAATGAATACAGGCCTTGGAGAGCTTGATCGCGTTCTCGGAGGCGGACTTGTAATGGGCTCGGTGGTGCTGATCAGCGGTGAACCGGGTATAGGAAAATCCACCTTGCTATTGCAGATTTGTAATAAGCTTTCCTCGGGATACAAGGTTTTATATGTTTCAGGAGAGGAGTCTCTCGGGCAGATAAAACTCCGTGCAGAGCGTCTGAAAGTTTCGAAAGGCGAGCTTTATTTATTGGCAGAAACATCAATCGACAATGTCATTTCCGAATATGAAAAAATCAAACCCGACGTGCTTATGGTAGATTCAATTCAAACCATGTACAGTGAAAAATTTTCTTCCTTTTCTGGCAGTATTTCGCAGGTAAGAGAATGTGCTATGACCTTTATCGAATTGGCAAAGCGTACGGGGTGCTCGGTTTTTCTTGTAGGCCACGTAAACAAGGAAGGCGGTATATCCGGTCCTAAAATTTTAGAGCATATGGTTGACGCCGTGCTTTATTTTGAAGGCGAAAAACGTCATTCTTATAGAATTATAAGAGCTATGAAGAATAGGTACGGTTCTACAAACGAAATAGGCGTCTTTGAAATGAGCGATATTGGTTTAAAGGAAGTGCCAAATCCGTCTGAAATGATGATGGAGGCGAGGGTAGAAAGTATAGGTGGTAGCTGCGCCGGTTGTATTATTGAAGGAAGCAGGCCTATAATAACTGAAATTCAATCTTTGGTAGTACCTACCGTTTTTCCCGCTCCCAAAAGAACGTCAGATGGGTTTGACTATAACAGAATGTGCTTGCTTTTGGCGGTTATTGAAAGACGGCTTAACCTACGCTTTTCACAAAATGACGTTTATCTGAATATAGCAGGGGGAATGCGTCTTGATGAGCCGGCCGCGGACTTGGCCGTGGCAATGGCGCTTATTTCTTCGATAACCGATAGAATAACTCCTAATGATTTAATTGCTTTCGGTGAAATCGGACTATCCGGTGAAGTGAGATCGGTTTCTCATGTCGAGTATCGCGTGAAGGAGGCAGTACGGCTTGGCTTTAATAAGATAATCCTTCCCAAGAAGAACATAACAAGCCGTATTAAAGTTCCTCAAAAGGTAGAATTGATAGGGGTAACAAGTATTTTTGAAACCCTGAAACATCTTGAAAGAAAAGCAGAAGTGTAAAAAAATGGAGCAAAAACCAAAGCAGAATAACGCAAACCCATTCAAATATACCGATACAAACAAGCGTTATTATACCTACGATTATTTTCTCAGAAGCACCTTTGGCGGAAAATGTGCAAAGATAACTCTCGATGCGGGTTTTACCTGTCCAAATATCGACGGCAAATGTGGTGTAGGCGGGTGTATATACTGTTCTTCGCGCGGAAGCGGAGATTTTTCTCAATCGTCCGAAATGCCGCTAATTGAGCAATATAATCGGCAAAAATTGTTGATACAAAAGAAGTGGAGCACTGATAAATTCATCCCATATCTTCAAGCCCACACGAACACCTATTCGAATATAGAAAATCTAAGGAATATTTATAGGCAGATATTAGACTTTCCTGATATAGTGGGGTTTAATATTGCTACCAGAGCAGATTGCTTACCACAGGAGACAGTTGACTACCTTGCAGAAATTGCTGAAAAAACCTATCTTACGGTTGAGCTGGGATTACAAAGTGTTTTTGATGATACGGCAAAGAAAATCAATAGAGGACACACCTTTGAAGACTTTCTTGTGGGATATAATCGTCTTAAGAAGGCATCTAACAAAATTAAAATCTGTATACATTTAATTGATGGATTGCCCGGTGAAGACGAGGAAATGATGGTAGAAAGCGCAAGAGTAATCGGAGAGCTCCATCCCGATCAAATAAAATTTCATTTGCTTCACGTTTTAAAAAATACCGTTTTGGCAGAGTTATATCAAAAGGGAGAATATAATCCGCTTACTTTAGACGAGTACGCAAAAATAATTTGCAGACAGCTCGAAGTTATACCAGAGGATATCGTTATAGGCAGAATTACAGGCGATGGAAAAAGCGAGGATCTGCTTGCGCCCGACTGGAGCAGGAAAAAGTTTGTTGTTATGAACACGATAGATAAATTGCTTTTTCAAGTTAATTCGTGGCAAGGTAAACTTTATTAACTCGTTTCTTTGTGTAATATGCACAAAAAAACCATATAAAATATGTGTTTTGTGTGGAAATAGCAAAAAACTATTGAATTTTTGAATTGAATGTAGTATACTATTTCGTAGAGATATTCAAATATAAATCTTTACAAATTACACAGCAAAGGAGATCTTAATTACCATGGGAAACTATTCAACAAAAGCTATCAGAAACATTTGTCTTCTCGGACATAGCGGAGCAGGAAAAACTTCGCTTGCGGAAGCACTTTTGTATATTACTAAATCAACTGAACGTCTTGGTAAAATACTTGACGGAAACACCGTGTGCGATTTTGATCCCGAAGAAATAAAGAGAGGATATTCTATTTCTTCTTCCTTAGCGTCTATAAATTGGCGTGACGTTAAAATAAACGTGTTGGACACCCCCGGATTTTTCGATTTTGAAGGCGAGGTTAAACAATGCGTAAGAGTTTCCGACAGCGCTATCATCGTTGTAGACGGAAAGGACGGAGTTCAGGTAGGAACCGAGCTCGCATGGGAATTTGCAACGGAAGCGAATATTCCAAAATCTTTTTTCATCAACCGTTTTGACGATAATGATGCGAGATTTTATAAGGTATTTGACGCCTTGAGAGATAAATTCGGGAAAGCATTGTGTCCCGTACTGATTCCTTGTATTGACGTAGATAAGGTTATCGGATTTTTGTATCTTATTGATATGCAGGTTTATACCTTTGATTCGGCGTCTGGAGAATATGTTTCGTGTCCTATCCCCGAGCAGTTTATGGACGTAGCTAACGAATACCGTAACAAGCTTCTTGAATCTATCGCTACTACGAGCGAACCTTTAATGGAAAAATTCTTTGCAGAGGAAGAAATAACTCACGAGGAGCTCGTCGAAGCTTTGCACGACGGCATTATTCACGGAGAAATTGTTCCCGTATTCTGTGGCGCTGCTACAAAGATGTGGGGCGTAAAATCACTTATCAACACTATCGTTGATTCCTTCCCGAGACCTACTGCCAGAGGATGCGAGCATATATTGGGCGCCGACGGTGAAGTTAAGGAAACTGTTATAAATAAAGACAGCCCTAACACATCATTGTTCGTGTTTAAAACTATTGCAGATCCGTTTGTAGGAAAGCTTTCCTTCTTTAAGGTAATGAACGGCACTCTCAAAAAGGATATGAGCTTGAGAAACACAACGACGTACTCTGCAGAAAAGTTCAATAAAATCTTTACTATGCGCGGAAAGAAGCAAATTGACGTTGATTCTCTTGCGTGCGGAGATATCGGAGTAACTGCAAAGCTTGCTAATACTAATACAAACGATACCTTGACAACGGTAGTTGAGAACATCAAATACGTTCCGATTTCCTATCCTACCCCGTATATGATACGCTCCGTTCAACCTCAGGCGAAGGGAGACGAGGATAAAATTTCGCAGGGAATTGCTCGACTTCTCGAAGAGGATTTCACAATTAAGTACGAGGTTAACCCCGAAAGTAAGCAGATGCTGCTTTATGGTATCGGCGATATCCATATTGATACAGTCGTAAACAAATTAAAGAACCGTTACAATACCACGGTTGTCCTTGGCGACGCAACTGTTCCTTACAGAGAAACTATCAAGAAAACTGTTCAGGCGGAAGGAAAACATAAAAAGCAGTCCGGCGGTAGCGGTCAGTACGGACACGTTAAAATTACTTTCTCTCCCGGAGAAGATGAGGGACTTACGTTCACAGAAAGCACTTTTGGTGGTTCCGTGCCTAAACAGTATCATCCTGCCGTAGAAAAGGGCTTGCAAGAATCGATGCAAAAGGGCGTTCTTGCAGGATATCCTATGGTTAAGTTAAAGGCAGATTTGTTTGACGGTTCGTTCCATGACGTAGACAGTAATGAAATATCCTTCAAGCTTGCTGCAAACCTTGCATACAAAGACGGTATTCCAAAAGCTTCTCCCGTTATTTTAGAGCCGGTGGGCGAGCTTAAAGTTGTTGTGCCTGATGATTACGTAGGTGACGTTATGGGAGATCTTAACAAGCGCAGAGGCCGCGTGCTTGGCATTGAAGCGTGTGAAAAGAAGCCGGGATATCAAATGGTAATAGCAGAGGCGCCTCAAGCTGAAATGAGCGATTACGTTATTTTCTTGCGCGCTACAACGCAAGGTAGAGGCCGATACGATTACTCATTCGTAAGATACGAGGAAGTTCCGCCATATATTTCCGAGCAGATAATTAAAAATTCGCAGAACGTCTGATATAATTTTCTAAATTTTAAGTCGGCTTGAATACTGTATATACAATGTTCAAGTCGACTTTTCATGCGTCTTTATTTTTTATTGATTATTTTAGCAAATTGTAGTATAATTAGTTCGTTAATTATTTTAACGCTTTGATTTATTTCGTTTCGGAGGATGGTATGAAAGAACTGCAAGAAAAAATCAACAAAGAGGGAAGAGTTCTTCCCGGAAATGTATTAAAAGTTGGTAGCTTTTTAAATCAACGCTTAGACGTTGATTTTCTAATGAAGATGGGTAAAGAAATTGCTCGTCTATATAAAGGCGCAAAAATCAACAAAATTTTGACTGTAGAAGCGTCAGGCATTGCTTTGGCGGTGGCTGCTGCAAATTATCTGTGTGTTCCTGTGGTTTTTGCGAAAAAAAACAAGTCGAGTAACGTTAGCGGAGACGTGTATTCCTCAGAAGTCGCATCGTTTACACACGGAAAGACGTTTCAGATAATAGTTTCTAACGAATATATCGGAGAAAACGACAGGGTGTTGATCGTCGATGACTTTTTGGCGTGCGGAAACGCTATCAAAGGGCTTATGGATATTACTAAGCAAGCGGGCGCGGAGTTGATCGGTTGCGCTATTGCAATAGAGAAGGGCTTTCAACACGGAGGCGACGAGCTTCGTAAAAGCGGTGTAAGAGTTGAATCTCTTGCAATTATAGACGATATGGAGAACGGGATTATAAAATACCGTACATAATCTTAAAAAACTAAACGATAAAAAAAGAGGAGTTTATAAAAGTGAATACAGACGTATTGATTATTGGTGCTGGTCCTGCTGGTATATTTACCGCTATTGAGATGTTAAAGCGTGGCAGCAAAAGAGAAATTGTTATTATAGAAAAGGGCGCTGCTATTGAAAATAGAAGCTGCCCAAAATCAAAAACGAAAAATTGCGTAAATTGTAAGCCGTATTGCCATATCACTACCGGTTTTTCAGGTGCCGGAGCTTTCTCTGACGGTAAGCTTTCTTTGAGCGCAGACGTAGGCGGGGATTTGCCTAATCTTATCGGCTTTGAAAAGGCGCAGGAAACTATTGATTATACCGATAATATTTATCTCGAATTTGGGGCAGATACTCATATCGAAGGGCTTGGAAACGAGGACTCTGTCAAAGAAATAAGAAAAAGAGCAATTCAAGCGGGACTCAAACTCGTTGATTGTCCTATCAGACACTTGGGAACGGAAAAGGCGCAGGAAATATATTATTCCATTGAACAGTATTTGCTTAATAACGGAGTAAAGATTATTTTCGGCTGTGAATGTAAAGATTTGCTTATAGAAAACAATACCTGTAACGGCGCCGTGGTAGAAATTAAAGGAAAAACAGAAACGATTTCCGCAAAGGACGTTATAGTGGCCACGGGAAGAAGAGGAGCTGAATGGCTCGAGCATATTTGTACCGAGCACGGCGTGGATCACGAACCCGGAACTGTTGATATAGGCGTACGTGTTGAGGTCAGAAATGAAGTTATGGAGCAGGTGAACCGCGTACTGTATGAGTCAAAATTAATTGGATATCCTAAGCCATTCAAGAACAAAGTCAGAACCTTTTGTCAGAATCCCGGCGGTTTTGTAAGTCAGGAGAATTATGACAATAACCTCGCGGTTGTAAACGGACATTCCTACAAGGAATTAAAGAGTAATAATACTAATCTTGCTATTTTAGTATCTCATAACTTCAACACTCCGTTTAATCAGCCGATCGCATACGCACAGAAGGTAGGAGAGCTCGCTAATATGCTTGGTGCGGGTCATATACTCGTGCAGCGTTTCGGCGATATTTTGGACGGAAAGCGCACCTGGGCAAAGGAGCTCGCGCAATCCAATTTAAAGCCGACCTTGCCTGATGCTGTGGCAGGAGATATCACTGCCGCAATGCCTTATCGCGCTATGATGAATATAATCAATTTTATTCAGGCGCTTGACCACGTCGTGCCCGGATTTGCATCTACCGAAACCTTGCTTTATTCTCCTGAATTAAAGTTTTACAGTAACCGTGTTAAGATGGATTCCGATTTTAACACAAGTCTTAAAGGGCTGTATTGCCTTGGAGATTCGAGCGGATGGACGAGAGGTCTTATGATGGCGTCCGTTATGGGCGTTTTGCTAGGTAGACGTTTAGCAAAATAAATAGCTTGAAAAGCTAAAACCCCTGTCTAAAAAACAGGGGTTTTAGCTATATTTTGTTTTGTCTCATAATTTCGTAGCCGATTATTGTCGTCGCCGATGCGGCAGATAGGGAAGCGTTAAATTCTCTTGCGTAAGGAATTTTTACTATGATATCGGATTTATCAAGTATTTCTTTTGAAATACCGCGTTTTTCGCCTCCGATTATCAAAAAGATCGGAAGCTTTAAATCGGTTTTACCTAACAAATTGCTGGTTTTTATGTCGGCAGAAACTACTTTATAGTTAATTTCTTTGAAAATATCAGTCGCAATTATTGCATCTGAGGTGTATATTTCAAACAATTCAGACGCGCCTGCCGAAGCTCTGCAAACTACGCCTGCCGCGCTCATCCAATTTCTTTCGGAAAGTATAATTCCGTCAACTCCGCAAGAATAAAGAGAGCGTAATGCGTAACCAAAGTTGTAGGGGTCCTCGATTCCTTGTATCATGACGTAAAACCCGTTTTGTTTTATATTATTCAAATTGTCTTTTAAAGAGGGGATAGTTCTTTTTGTGCAAAGCGCGATTATGCCGCCGTGAGTGTTTCCGAGAGCGAGCGAATCTATCGTTTCCTTGTCGGTTTTCGTCAGCTTAAAGTTATATTTTTCCGCCTGATGCCTTAAATAACCGATTTCTTTTTTGATTTTTTCGTAACGATTTTCGTCATACAATATCTCGAGTATTTTTCTATCGTTCGTGTGATTTTTTTCTTGAATATCAAGTATTGACCGAATAGACGTCATACCTTCCATTATGGTAGAATCAATAAATTTGTCAGTTTCTTTAATCATAGATTATGAAAACCTTTCATATATTTTATAAGAATAATAATTTATGGGGGTGTCATATGTTATATAAAAATACGAGAGAAAGATGTGAGATTCTCGCTGAATATTTGGTTAAAAATGAGGAAACGGTACGAGGGGTAGCGCAAAAATTTTCCATAAGTAAAAGCACAGTACATAAAGATATAACGATAAGATTAAAAAATATAAATCCTTTATTATATAAAGAAGCAAAAGAAGTTCTCGAGAAGAACAAATTAGAAAGGCATCTAAGAGGCGGGGAAGCGACACGAATAAAATATCTGAAGCGAAGAAATATAGCGTTTATACTATAATTATTATCATAAATATAATATCAAATTTTCAAATCCATTTCAATAGGAAATATAAACTTTAAAAAGATAATGTTTAAATCTTGACTTTTTCGCAGGTTTATGGTAACATATATTGTAGATTTAATAAACAGAGCACCTTAAAAGAGATAGACAAAATTATACAAAATGCAAATTTTG
>JAZNBK010000059.1:0-64561 GCA_045587025.1 Eubacteriales bacterium | reverse complement strand
AAAAAGGAAGAATTGGCTTGGATTTGTTCGCTCTGAACGCCTCTTAAACCAATTCTGCGCGAATTGTATAACCCTTGAAAACGAGGATTTTGCCGATCCTCTTTTCGTCATACTCATTTTAGCCTCAAAACGAGGTTTTTTCTATTTTGCAAGCCTTTTTTCTTGAAGGCACAGAAAAAGAGCTGCCTCAAACACTCTTAAACTCGCATTTGAGACAGCCCCTGTGCGTTTTTTAGATTTTAGTTATAGAAAAGCATATCCGAATACGTGGGATATCTCCAATACTTCTTTGACGTCTTTTTCTCCATTTCGTCGATATATACCCTGATTTCGTCCAGAAGCTTCCGCACGTCCTTATCGTACGCCGTCGCCTTCTCGCTCGGCTTGCTCTTTTTCTCGGCTGCGCCGACCGCCCTTTCCAATCTGACGACCGCGCCCGACGTTTTATCGCAGAGAGCCGAGAGCTTCTTCGCCAAATCTCGCTCAAAGCCGTTCGTTATTCCGAGCTCCGCCTTGCTTAACGCAGTTGCCGAAAGCTCGCCTACGTATGCGCTTACCGAGGGCAGAATTTCCTTATTCACCATATCGGTGAGGGTGAGCGCCTCAATGTGTATCGTTTTTGCAAAGCTCTCGAGCATAATTTCGCAACGGGAATTGACCTCTGAGGCAGTAAATATTCCGTGTCGCTCAAAGAGCGCAACGTTCTCCGCAGAGCAGAGCTGAGGCAATGCGGACGCCGCCGTCTTGAAGTTCGGAAGCCCTCTTCTCGCCGCTTCCTCGGTCCACTCGTCAGAGTATCCGTTTCCGTTGAAAATTATCCTCTTGTGCTTCGAATAGGTTTCCTTTATAAGCTTAAGAACCTCGGCTTGCAGGTTCTTTGCGCCCGAAAGACGGTCGGCAAATCTGTCGAGAATTTCCGATACTATCGTATTAAGCACGATATTCGGGTCTGCAATAGAAAGCGACGAGCCGAGCATACGGAACTCGAACTTGTTGCCCGTAAAGGCGAAGGGCGACGTGCGGTTTCTATCGGTATTGTCCTTGCGGATTTTCGGCAGAACGTCCGCACCGATATCCATATAGACCTTGCTTCTCTTATCGTAGCCCTTTCCGCTTTCTATCGCCTCGAAAATCTCGGTGATATCGTCACCGAGGAAGATAGAAACGATAGCGGGGGGCGCTTCGCTCGCGCCAAGTCGGTGGTCGTTACCCGCAGATGCGACTGTAAGGCGAAGAAGCGGCGCATATTCGTCAACTGCGCATATAACGGCGCAGATAAAGAGCAAAAATTGCAGATTTTCGTCGGGAGAATCGCCCGGCTCCAAAAGATTAACGCCCGAGGTTGTGGAAAGCGACCAGTTATTGTGCTTTCCGCTTCCGTTCACGCCCGCAAAGGGCTTTTCGTGAAGAAGGCAAACGAGCCCGTGTCTCTCGGCTATCTTCTTCATCATTTCCATAGTAATCTGGTTATGGTCGCAGGCGATATTCGTCGTAGAGAAAATGGGGGCGAGCTCGTGCTGCGCGGGAGCGGTCTCGTTATGCTCGGTCTTCGCCATAACGCCAAGACGCCAAAGCTCGATATCAAGCTCCTCCATAAACGCCTTTACTCTCGTTTTTATCGCGCCGAAATAGTGGTCGTCCATTTCCTGACGCTTCGGCGGCGTTGCGCCGAAAAGCGTTCTTCCGCAGAACCTGAGGTCCTCGCGCTTGTCGTAAAGCTCTTTGGGGATAAGGAAATATTCCTGCTCCGCGCCGACGGTCGTCGTTGGGGTAAGCTCGCTTCTGCCGAATATCTCAAGTATTCTCTTCACTGATTTTGAAACCGCCTGCATAGAACGAAGCAGGGGCGTTTTTTTATCCAGAACAGCTCCGCCGTACGAGCAAAACGCAGTGGGAATATAAAGAGTTCCCTCCTTCACAAAAGCGGGAGAGGTCGGGTCCCAAGCGGTATATCCCCTCGCCTCAAAGGTGGCGCGAAGCCCACCAGAAGGAAAGGAAGATGCGTCCGGCTCGCCCTTCACGAGCGACTTTCCCGAAAAGCGCATAATAACCTGCCCGTTATCGAGCGGTTCTATAAAGCTGTCGTGCTTCTCCGCCGTAATCCCCGTCATCGGCTGGAACCAATGCGTAAAGTGCGTCGCGCCACGCTCCATTGCCCACTCCTTCATAGCCGTAGCTACCGAGTTCGCAATATCGAGCTTCAGCGCTTCTCCGTTTTCTATAGTGTTTTTGAGCGCCTTATAAACGTCCTTTGGCAATCTCTCGCGCATAACCGCATCGCCAAAGACCATACTGCCAAATATTTCGGGGACCTTCTTTGCGTTTTCCATATGTTTTCTCCTATTAAAGCGTATTTTTCTATTTTATAGGTTGATTATACACTATTTAACATATGCTTGTCAAGGAACGTTGGTTATTTTTACGCTTGTTTTTCGCTTTTTTGGCTCTTTTTTGGCGTTTTTTGGCGTTTTTTCGTGATTTTTTGCTTCTTTTAATCTCCACTTTGCTTTTGTTTTTAGATTTTACTGAGATTTTTTCACCATTTTTTATTGTTTTTGGTGGATTTTTTGGGAGCAATTCCCCAAAAACCAAAAATCACTCGATTTTTTGTTAAATTTTTTAAATTTTTTCGTTTTTTTTGCTTTTTTTCGCTTTTCAACCCTTTTTCTGCGTTTTTGCCCTCGCTTTTGTTTTGACTTGGCTATTGACAAACACGCGTAAATAAAGTATAATATAATTGCGTTATGCAAAAACGAATTGCCGTCAAGCTTCGGCGGCTTTCTTGATATAGAAAGAGTTTTTATATGAAATATATTATGCTCGACCTTGAGTGGAACCAGGCGTACGTGCAAAAGGCGATCGCCGTGCAGAAGCGTCTTTCCGCGCGCCTCAGAGGAGAGGTCATTCAAATCGGCGCCGTTATGATGAACGAGGCGCTCAACATATGCGGCAGCTTCAGCGTTTTGGTGAAGCCGCAATATTTCTGCAAGATACACCGACACGTGCGAGACCTGACGGGAATTACTCAGGAAATGATAGATATGGGCACTCCGCTCGAGTTTGCAATAGAGCGCTTCCGTGAGTGGTGCGGAGAGGACTTCGCCTTCTTCACCTGGGGCCCCGACGATATCCCAATGTTAAAAGAAAATTTGGCGATACACGCTATAAATACCGACTGGCTCGATAACGTCTACGACCTGCAAAACATTTTTAACGCGCAGACCGATAAGAGCAAGCAGCAGCGCTCGCTCGAGTTCGCAATGGAGCATTTCGATATTACACAAACGCTCCCCTCACACGATGCGCTGAACGACGCGTACTTCACCGCCTTAGTTGCTCAAAAGCTCAACATGGCGGAGGGGATAGCGAGCTACCACTCTCACGAAGAAAACTTCCTCCTCGACGAGACCTACGGCGACTCGAATATCGGCGAGGACGGCTACGTGGAGCTCTCCGAATTTTTTGCGGAAGAGTTCGCCACTCTCACCGCCTGCCCTAAATGCAGCTCGCCCTTGACGGCGAAGAACCAAACGCTGCACAGCAAGGGGCACAGATATCTCACCCTGTTCAACTGCAAAGAGCACGGCGATATGTTTTTACAGATAAAAATGCACAAGAACTTCGACGAAACCTGGCGCGCGAGAAAGACGGTCGTTTTAGCGGAAGAAAAGGACGCAGCGGAATATATCCGCCGTCTTGAAGAAAACGAAGCGCAAAGGACCAAGCGCAGAAACGCAAAGCGCTCCTCGCGCCAAAGAAAAAAGAAGACGAGCAAGCAGGCAGAGCTCGCCACCGTATAACCCGGCTCACCTTATTCACGGCGTGAAAAATCGCCACGAGCGTAGAAAAAGACCGTTACCTCTCGGGTAACGGTCTTTTTTGTTTCATTTTTCGCTTTATTTTGCTTTCTTTGCAGAAGCGAGCTTAAGCACGTAGAGAGTTCCAACCGTGAGAACTATTCCGATAGGAAGCAGAATGTATGCGCTCGTAATGAATGCGGAAATGAGATACATTACAAACGAAATTGCAGCAACCGTAATCGCATAAGGAATCTGGGTTGAAACGTGGTTGAGGTGGTTGCATTGAGCGCCTGCGGAGGACATAATCGTCGTATCCGAGATAGGCGAGCAATGGTCGCCGCAAACCGCGCCTGCGAGGCAGGCAGACATACCGATAATCAGGTATATGCTGTCGGGCTCGAAGATAGCCGCAACGATAGGAATGAGTATTCCAAACGTTCCCCAGGACGTACCCGTAGAGAATGAAAGCACGCAAGCAACGAGGAAGATGATAGCGGGCAGGAACTTGTCGAGCTGACCTGCGGATGCGAGAAGCTCTTTTACGAAATCGTCAGAGCCCAAAAGTCCGGTCGTATTCTTAAGCGCAGTCGCAAAGGTCAAAATGAGAATCGCAGGTACCATTGCAAGGAATCCCTTCGGAACACATTCCATTGCCTCCTTGAAGGTAACGATTCTTCTCACCATAAGGTAAATAATCGTAATGATGAGAGCAAGCATAGCGCCCCAAGGCAGTCCGATAGTAGCGTCGGTGTTTCCAAATGCGCCTACGAAATCGCCCTTAAAGTCAGCGCCGCCCCAAGCGTCAATGCCAAAGAAGCCGCCAACGTAAATCAAACCTAATACACAAATAACAACGAGTGTGAGAACGGGGAAAATGAGGTCGATTACCTTTCCTCTCTTATTGCCCTCCGATGCGTCGGCAACAACGTTAACCTTTTCTCCGCTGGTGTAGAGATCTCCGTTTACAAGCGCATTCATTTCGTGAAGCTTCATAGGACCGAAGTCCGCCTTCATAATTACTATCGCAATAACGAAAACGAGAGTGAGCAAGGAATAGAAGTTATAAGGAATAGCGCGAACGAAAAGCTCAATGCCCGAATAACCCGTTCCCTCTGCAAACTCGGAAACCGCAGCCGCCCAGGAAGAAACCGGAGCAATCATACAAATAGGCGCAGCCGTTGCGTCAATCAGGTATGCAAGCTTAGCGCGGGAAATCTTGTGTCTGTCTGTAACGGGGAGCATAACGCTTCCGACGGTGAGACAGTTAAAGTAGTCATCAATGAAAATCAAAACGCCTAAAACGAACGTTGCGAGCATCGCGCCTACTCTTGTCTTAATATGTACCTCTGCCCATCTTCCAAATGCGGCAGATCCGCCCGCCTTGTTTACGAGAGCTACCATAATTCCAAGAATTACAAGGAATACGAAAATTCCCGCCGTGCCTGAAACTGCGGCGATAACGCCCTCGTTCATAAAGACGTCAACAGCGGCAATCGGCTTCCAGTTTGCAGCAAAAATGCCGCCGAGCAGGACACCGACGAAGAGTGAGGAATAAACCTCTTTCGTGACCAATGCGAGCACAATTGCAACAACGGGGGGCAAAAGTGATACGATGGTCGCGTAATAACGGTTAGGAGCATCTTCTACCGAAGTGCTGACCGTAACAGCGCAAAGAATTACGAGCGCCAAAAGAATTGCGATGACAATTGCCTTTGCCAGATTCTTTTTCATTTTTAAATCCTCCAAAATTAATAAGCGGTCATGGTAAACACTCCCACAACCGCTTTTAGTACAGTATAAGGATAGTGCTCCACCAATGTGACAGTCATAAGCATATTCTGCCTATGCCCAGAAAATGAAAAACGGATATTTTTCACCTCTTCGGCGGTCATTCCTTTCGCGCGCTCGGTTATCCGACCGTATCTGCGCCTACTCTTAAGGACCGCGCCTCTATCGCTGATACTTACATAATATCATAAAAAAACGAAAAGGTCAATATATTTTTTAGCAAAAATGCCAAATTATGAAAATTTTCTTAATTTTCTATTAAGCCGTAGGTCGAGAGGTATCGCTTCTCTCCGGTTCGCTTTTCTCCGCTCCGCCACTCGCTTCTTCACCTTCGCCCCACACGGCTTCGCCTTTGCCCGCCTTTTTTTGCGATTTTTTCTTCGGGGGCTGTGAAACAAGCCCGACGAGCTGAGTTGATACCGTCACCGAAAGCAGCGAATAAAGTATTCTGTCGAGCGGAATGTAGGACAACGAGAGCACCAGGACCGCAACGTCGGAGACGAAATATATAAGACGAATATCAAGTCGCAAAACCCTCGAAAGCCCCATAGCGAGCGCATCGTCACCCGTGGGCGCACCGCCGACACGAACGCAAAGCCCCACGCCGACACCGACGAAAAGTGCGCCGAGAAGCGCGGCGGCAAGCGGCGCTTGAGAGAGCCAAGGGAAAATCGGATTAAAGCAGTCAAAGAAGGCGTAGAAAAGCGAAAATCCCGCGGTGGAAACGGCGGAATAGGCGAGAAAACGCCGACCGAGCGTCTTTATACCGAAAAGATAACAGAGAACGTTCATAACCATTCCGCTGACGGCGGGAGAAACAGAAAGCTTGTTCTGCATAATCAGGGTAAGACCAAGCACGCCCCCCTCGGTTATTTTTGAATACGAATGAATATGACAAAGCCCAAATGCCAGGATAGCGCTTCCAAGCAGGGCGAGAAAGCATTTTTTACGGGACAAAGCAAAGTTCCTTTCATAATGTCGGGGCTATAGCCCTCGAAATAATATAAGGCGTTACCTTGGAAGCTGACCGATTACCCTTCCGCAGCAACGGAAGCTTGTGAAGCTCGAAAGAGGTATATCCTTGTATTTCGGATTAAGAGAACGCAGGCAATCGCCCATAAAGCGCTTGAAGAAGCCCTCGCCGTCGCCTATAAATATGCCAAGCTCTCCGTATTCAAGCTCCTTTTGCTCCTTGACGAGAAGCAGGTCGCCGTTTTTAAAGCGGGGCTCCATACTGTCGCCGCTTATGCGAAGCGCAAAATCCGCAAGAGCAGAGGTCCTCGTAACCTTTATCTCAAGCTCCTCCGCGCTATCCCCGTCGAGAAAAAAGCCCGAGCCGGCAGACGCAGGAAGGTCGAAGATGGGAAGTCGGCGATAGCGGACGTCGTTGCTCTCGGATAACGTAAGAATTCTCGCAGAGGGCTTCTCGCTTTTTTGTGCAAGTCGCTCGGCTTCCTTCTTAAGAACCAGCTCGACAAGCTCCTTGCCGTGACTGTCCAGATTACGATAAGCGCAAACGAGCGCTCTCTCCTCCTCAGAAAGAGACTGATTTACAAAATCGCCCTCGCCGTCGATAAGATAGCTTATCGGACATTCAAGCGCGACTGCAATAGCAATAACGACGTCGAGCTTCGGATTTGCTTCATCGTTTGAGAGAATTTTATTTATGGTGCTAAAGGGGATGCCCGATCTTGCGCTCAATTTTTCGTTGGTAATGCCCTTTTCGGCTTTTACCTTTTTTACCTGCTCTGAAAAGCTCATATGCAGCTCCTTTTCATCAATAATAATTTTTTCCGACTTTATTGTATCACATTAAATTCGCTTTGTAAACCCTTTTTGGAAAAATTTTTTAAGTTTTTTATAAAAAATGGCAAAAAAGTATTGACAAAATGGAAAAATCGTGATATAATTTGTCCATAAATGGAAAAAACGCTAACCGAAAGGAGAAAATAACGGTTATGGATAGAAACGGTAAATATATGAATTATGAAAGGGAACGCGCCTGCTTCGACGCGTCTGATGTCGGTTACCGCGATTATTTTGCGGAGCTTATCCTGCGTATTTGCAGAGCGCTCTCTGACTCGTCGCTCCTCGCCGCTCTGTCGGTTGTCTGCTTTATGACGGCGCTTGTGTTCACGCTCGGAGTGGTTGGCGGAATTGAAAGAGGAATTTTCTCTTACTCGTGCGGAATACCGCTCGCTATTATGCTCGTTTGTCTCGGCGCGTTCTTTAATAAAGCGCGCAGATGATCGGATGTCATCTTATCTAATAACAGGAGCTTCGCTTTTCGGTTTGCGGCTCCTGTTTTTTCATTAAAAACTATTGCAAAAGATGTATGACTGTGCTATAATTACCTTCGTAGCATAGCTAAATTTTTAATATGAAGAGTAAGAACGAAAAAGCAACGCTTTTTCCCGAATGAACGGAGAGTTGTCATTCGGGACGGGATATCCCGCTTCGTTCTGCATCTCGCTTCATACGGCAAAAACTGCATAGTTTATCTTTTGATAAATTTTTCCTCTTTTCGCCTTATGATGACGAAGGGAGGATTTTTTATGAAAAAGAACGAAAAAAAGCTATTTAAAAGCGTAAAAGCGCTCGACTTCTGCGCCGTGCTTACCGCAATGAGCGTCGTGATAGGAATTTTCTGCAAGAGCTTTCTTAATTTCGGCACAGGGCTTTTCAGGGTAACCTTTGAAAATCTGCCAATTATTATTTCGGGGCTCGCCTTCGGGGGTATTGCCGGTGGGCTCGTCGGCGTCGCTACCGACCTTATAAGCTATCTTCTCTCCCCTCAGATATTTCCGCCGAACCTTATAGTAACTCTCGGCGCTATGTCCGTCGGAGTTGTGTCGGGTACTCTCGGCAGATTTTTCAGTAAAAAGAGCCCGTATAAGAGAATTATCCTCTCGGGCGCCTTTGCTCATATTGTCGGCTCTATGATAATAAAGCCGATAGGACTGTTTCAGTTTTACGGAATTCTCGTGCTGTGGAGAATTCCTCTTTATCTGCTGATAGCCCCTTTAGAAATTTTTCTTATTTGCCTGTTATATAAAAACAGACAATTCAAGAGCTTTATAGATGAAAATTAATGCGAGCGAGTAGAAAATGAATTACGAGGAAACTATAAATTATATTCACGCAGTTAGCTGGACGGGGAGCCGTCCCGGCTTGGAAAGAATTTCGGAGCTTCTCGAAAAAATGGGAAATCCGCAGGACAAGCTCCGTTTTATACACGTCGCAGGCACGAACGGAAAGGGCTCATTCTGCGCTATGCTGAGCAGCATTCTGCAAAGGGCGGGCTACAAGACGGGGCTATATACCTCCCCGTACGTCAAATACTTCAATGAAAGAATGTCGATAAACGGCGAGATGATATCGAACTCCGAGCTTGCCGAGATAGTCAGCCACGTTCGGCGCTTTGCGGAAGAAATGCAGGACAAGCCCACCGAATTTGAGCTTATCTCTGCCGTCGCTTTTGAATATTTTTATCGCAACGCCTGCGATATCGTCGTACTCGAGGTCGGGCTTGGCGGCCGCCTTGACGCTACCAATATTATAAAAACCCCTGTCCTTTCGGTAATTACGGGAATTGCGCTCGACCATACCGCCATTCTCGGAGATACTATTGAAAAAATAGCCGAGGAGAAGGCGGGAATTTGCAAGCCGGGCGCTCCTGTCTTGTTTTGCGGCGCAGACGAGATTGCTGAGCGCGTGATAGAAGAAAAAGCGGCGTCTCTTTCTTGTCGCTTCTCCTGCGTCGACCGTTCAAGTGTAAGCGATATATCCTTGTCGATCGATAAAACCGTATTTTCCTTCGGTAAATATAAACGCCTTGAAATAAAGCTCCTCGGCGCATATCAGGTGCAAAATTGCGTAAACGTTATAACTGCCGTTGAAGTGCTTAACGAGCTTCACTTTGATATAAGCGAAGGGGCGCTCAGAGACGGGCTACGGACGACTGTCTGGCGCGCAAGATTTGAACTGCTCTCGCGCGAGCCGATAATAGTTTTTGACGGCGGGCATAATCCCGAGGGAGTTTCTGCCGCTATCGAGAGTATAAAGCAATATTTTCCCGAAAAAAAGGTACGCGTTCTTACGGGCGTAATGAAGGATAAGGATTATTCGTATATAGCGGAGCGCATATCCGAAGTTGCCCTTGAGGTCTATACCGTCTCCCCAAACAACCCGCGCGCTCTCGGCGCCGTGGAATACGCCTGCGCCTTTTCTGAGCTTGGCGTGGCTTCCTACCCCTGTCACACTATAAAAGACGCGCTAACGCGCTGTATTAGCGCCTCACGCGCCGATAACGCCCCGATAATAGCCCTCGGCTCTCTCTATATGTATGAGGAGCTTACAGACGCTATATGCGCCCTTAAAACGCTGCAATAGTAAGATTACTAACCGTAGCATATTTTCTCCAAAGCTTTAAAGATTAAAGGCAACTCCCCGTCTTTTTATTTCATATGATATTACGAAAGCAGGCGAGCCCTCTATCTCCAAGACGAGCCAAAGCCAATTCAAAAAAGCCAAGCTGAAGCAAAGCAAGGCAGAATTTTCCTCAATTAAATATTAAAAAGACGGCTTTTCTATATCCAAAAGGGCTTTAATACAGAAAACAAACCCTTTTTAAATAAAAAAGCCGTTTTATATCAAAAAGAAGTCCTTTCCTTGTGCAAACTTGCGCTATTAGCGCCGCATCAAAGTGAAGGACTTCTTTTTTATATAAAAACCAAAGGAACCTAATGGGCGACAAGCGCCCAAGAGGTTCCTTGATATTCGACATTTTACTGTCGGAAATGTTAAATTAAATCGAACTTATCGATATTCTCTAAGATTGAAACCTTAGTTTATAGGATCAGTCAACAACGGGTTGAACAAGTGTGTATCCAGCATCTTTAAGAGTTGCCTTAACCTCTTTCTCATAGAGCTTAAATACTGTCTCAATGTCTTCGATAGAAGCATTGGAAGCATCCAAAATCAGAGCTCTATCATAAGCTTCTTTAGACAACAACTCGATTGTAGCTTTTGTAGCATCGTCAAGACCGAGGTTATCCGTTTTAGTATTTTCGTCGTAATTGGGTTCTTCAACTCCGAGGAGATTTGCAAGGTAATCTAAGCCATATCTGCTCCAGTTTCCGTTGCTATTCTTCGTAAACATCATAGCTCCATAGGAGTTATATTCAACCCAGAAATCGTTCTGTGCTTCGCCAGCGAAGATCGCGTTCAAGGTATCTGCCGTTACAGAGTTATAATTCGTAGTGCCGCCAGGTTTCTTAACGTTGCCAATCTTTGCAAATGCGTTAGCAATAGTTTCTGCCTGTTCACGAACGTCAAAAATAAACTCATCCTCGTCTAATCCAAGGAAATCGTAATGTGTGGGATAGAGATTTTTGTCAATTTCAGCACCGACAATAAGATCAATTTGAACTGTACCGTCAGAAACCACCGCTTTAACAGTTACATTGTAAGTATTTTCTTCGCTATCAACATACTCAACAACGTATTCGCCTGCAGTTTTTTCAACTTCTTCGCCCCATCTATCTTCTAAGTAGAATACTGCCTCTATACCGTTTACAGAGCCGTAAGTATAGCTATATTTGTCGCCGCCGATTTCAAAGTCGCCGGAAACCTTCCAGAGGCCGTGATTCAAAGCAATGGTGGAAATGTTATTTATAATCGTAGTGTAGCTGCTTGCATTCTTTACATCCTTAATATACTCTGCAAGCCAAGTCGGATAATATGCAGCAAGCTTATCCTCGATAGCTTTCTTATAACCAGCGCTATCAAAGCTTTCAAAATTGTCGTTTGCATTTGCTTTCATGAAAGGATAAGGATTTACAGATTTAACAGCATTCTCATAAGAATACGTTGTTGAACCAACTTTGTATGCTTTTGCCGACTTAAATTTGAAGCTGTTCAAAACAGAATCAACATAACCCTCTGCTACTGTACCAAACTCTTTATATTCTTTCGCATCAGGTTCGTGACGGCCAGTCTCTTGCATCCACTCTGTGTATTTAGCATTGAAAGTAGCAAAATTATTAACACCTGTTCCGTCAACTTTGCCCCAAACTACTGCCTGAATCTTCTCAAAGATCTGATTGTAGAAGTGGTCTCTCATTTCTGTGCACATTGCTACAACTTGTTCAAGAGAAACTTTGACTTCTTCTTCGTCTTCGCCTTCAAGCGTAACCTCAACAGGAACGTCGCCGTCCATAACGTTTATAATATCGAGCTTATCCTTGAGAGCAACAATTTCAGCAACTGTGCTGTAAGAGAATGCATCAATATAGAGGGGCTCAAGATCTCCAAAAAGAACGCCCTCATATTTTATGCCGTCTTCTGTAGCAGCAGGACCATTCTTCCAAGCAATGTACTCAAGAACGATCTTTTCAGCTTGCTCGATTACGTCAGCAAGACCGCCGGTGTAAGCATCCCAGATAGCGTCGAGCTTATCCCAGTCAATCATTGACTCAAAGTTCTTGTCGCCATATACAAATGTATAAATAGTATTTGTTTCATCTTTAGGATCAGGTTCTGATTTGATAAACAGCTTTGCGATCTTGTTATCGCCGTAAAGGATAGATAACTTTTCGTCTTCGTCAGCGTCAACATACTCTAAGTAGTCTTTGCCTGCGATACCTGCAAATTCATTATAATTCTTTCCAGAAACACCGTTATCAAGAATCTTTTCCATTGTCTTGTTGATCTCGTCAGCTTGTTTCTTCACAGCAGCAAGAGTGTTATAAGCACCCTTCATATCTTCGAAGTCAGCGTCAGTGATAACAAAGCCAAAGACATCCTTGTATATTCTCTCGAGATTGTCGTGATATGGGTTTTCAGGTTTAGCCAATTCAGCAACGTTAAAGTCTTCTTTTTTCAAAGATTCAAAGCCCTTAACATTTTTAGCAACTATATCCTTGAAAGCGCCCTTTGCTCCTTCAACCCATTTACCGTCACTGTCTCTCTTGCCATAGTACCAATCAAGAACAGAGGTTACTGCGCTTGCATACTTAACAAAATCGAACATGATAGTGTCGTCATCAAGAAGATCTTCCTCATATGCCTTTACAAAGCCCTCTGCGTTTACAGCAGATGCGTTGTTTGCAAGATATACGAAGTAGTTGATTGCGTCAGCGTTGTCATTATAACTTTCGTATGAGCCCGCCTTTACATCATCCATGATGGCTTTAACGTTGTCGTCATCTTCACCGTCAGCGGTCTTGAATCCGTATTCAAGCTTCCAAGCATCGAGAGCAGCTTCAGCTGCAGCAACCTTGTCTGCCTGCAACCAGTATTTAATTGTTTTAATGGAGGCAACATCGCTTACAAGGGACTTCAAAGTATCCTTATATTCCTGAACAGCAGCTACGAGATCAGCAGCTCTTTCC
The DNA here is from genome assembly GCA_045587025.1 of Eubacteriales bacterium. Taxonomy (GTDB): domain Bacteria; phylum Bacillota; class Clostridia; order Oscillospirales; family CAG-272; genus UBA1740. The sequence continues at coordinate 51,579 of JAZNBK010000059.1, read as the reverse complement.
TCAGATGCTTCTACTAAAGCCCACAAGAAGTCGCCTTCCTCGTCCAAGATGAATGCTTCACCGACGAACGCCTGACGGAATGCTTCAAAATGAGCTGCAAGAGCTTCATCCTTTGCAAAGTAAGTATTGTACCAAGTGGTATATGCCTTCTTAACAGCAGCAACGTTCTTATCGATGTCCTTTACATAAGGAAGCTTGCTTGCATCCCACTTCTCATCGCCTGTAAGATCATGGCTTTCCTCTCCAGTGAAGAGTTCGTATACCTTTACAGCAACATTACCAGCTGCTACGAACATATCGTTATAAAGAACATCATCTTCATCTACTAATCCGCTTACGCCGGTGTAACGGTCGTATTCAGTTTTAATGTCTTCTACAATGTTAATCGCATCCTCGCCGTATTGTTCAAGAGAATCGAAGTCATCTTTCAACATAGGATCAGTGGAGAGGCCATTTTCATAATCTGCCTTTGCGATAAGATTGAAAGCGTAAACAACGTCGATTACGTCGTAGTCGCTATCAAAATCAATTGCCTCGTAAGCAGCAACAACGCGCTCTACGTATGTAGGAATTGCCTCGATTTCAGCAACGAAGTTAGCAACCAACTGGTTGATGTAATCGATAGTGTCTGCCTGCATGATAGCAACAACCGTGCGATCATAAAGCTCTATCATTGCCACAACGTCGTCTCTCGTGTACTCATCGTTGTTGAGGATATTTTTCTCATCGTCAAAGTCAAAGTCTTTAACTGCATCTTCCTTTGCACCGTAAGCATACATAATGTATGTCTTCAAGAAGTCAAGGGTGTTTTCGTTAAGAACCTTGTAAGCATAGTCGGAAACTTCCTTCTTATTACCAACAACGGGCGCTTCTGTAACAGGGCCTGTGGTGGTAAGAGCGTTAAGTTTGTCCTGTGCTTCTTTCGCAGCATCCAAAGCGGCCTGAGCTTTTTCCTCAGCTTCTTTGATTGCAGCTTCTGCGTCTTTCTTCGCCTGTTCAGCTGCTTCCTTAGCTGCCTGTGCAGCTGCAAGTGCCTCTGAAATAGCGGCGTCATTTGCTTTCTTAGAGCCACAACCTACCAAAGCGGCAGGAACTACCATAAGTACTACGAGTACCAAGGCAAGAACTCTAACAAAACGAGAATTTGCGTTTTTCATGGTTTGGAACCTCCTAAAAAATTTGTTTCGGTTTTTACTCGAGATTTGAGTCACCTTATCTCTCGACTGCTTAATTATAGCATAGCGGTTTTTGTTTGTCAATACCCTTTTTTTAATTTTTTTCGGTGAAAAGCCGGTTTTTGTGCTTTACGAACAAAAAATTCGCTGTTTTTTTGGTCAAAAAAGCAGTATGCTCTCTTGCTTTTTCGCTTTTTTCGCTTTTTTTCAACATTTTTATAAAATTTTTTAAAAAATTGCCTTTTTTCTCTGTTTTGTGGCTTAAAAAAGGGGTTTTTTGGCATTTTTTCGTTTTATACACGAAGCGCAAGCGAGGCGGCGCTCGCCTATACAGCTTCAGAGAAAAAGCGAGATGAACCAGATAACGAGCATATGTAAGGGATAGAAGGCGTAGAAGAGATACTTGATATTGTGCCGTCCCCTTTCTCCGTTATACATAAGGACAGGAATAACGGCAGCAAGAGAAAACCATTGATACCAAACGCCCGACGCAAGCGAGAGAGCTGCTATCCCGAGAGTGAATAGAGCCGCCCTTTGATTTTCTCCCCGTCCGAGCGCTATCAGGGGCGGAAGCAGGATGCCGACGCATCCGTAGTCGAAAACGACACCTACCCTTTCAAGCAAAAGGCAAAGCGCGGCAGCAGCGACCGTCGGGAGCAGAAGAAGCGCCCGTCTTGCTTCCTTTTTGCACGCCTCTACCAGATAGACGAGCGGTATCGAGACCGAAAAGGTGAGCAGTACGTTAAAATAGAAATCTCCCTCCGCCACAAAATAGGCAAGCTGGCAGATTGCTCCAAGCAGAAACACCTCGAGAAAACGGCGGAGCTTTCGCCGGGTGTAAACGCAGCCCTCGACAATAAGATATGCGTAAATCGGAAAAGAGATGCGTCCTATAATCCGAAACGGCAAAAAATCGTCAAGGAGCAAAAGCCCGACGTGGTCTACCGTCATTGTTATCATAGCTATCATTTTCAGCATATTGCCGTTCAGAAGCCGAATTGTTTTCATTTCCCTTTTCTTTTCCTTTCCCTTTTTCTTTTTTCGCCTTATACGGTTTCCTTTTTCCTTTTTTTGCTTTTATATCTCTTTATAGCATATACGTTATCTGTTATTATTGTTAATATATAACTTTAGTATATATAATTTATATTTATATTATATATAATAAAAAGGAAGGTTTTTGAAAAAAACACGCTTTTTTAAAGGTCGATTTTGTGGCTTCAAAAGCCAAAAAACAGCACTTTTGTAAATCTTTCTTTGCATTTGCGGTTTTTGGGCGATTTTTTGACGTTTTTGCTCGTTTTGACTATTTTTATTTACGGTTTTTGCCGTTTTTGCCCGCCGCGGCTTTGGCATACCACAGAGCGTCTAAAAAGCGCGGCATCCCCTAAAACCGACCTTCCCTTTCTCGCGCGAGCGAGAGATACACCTCTTCGTACCTCCTCGCCATTGTTTTTGGCGTAAGTTCGTTTTTATATCTGTTTTTTCCCGCTTCGCCGATCAAGCGCCTTTTTTCCTTGTCGTCGAGAAGCTTCAACAATTGGTTCGATAGCTCTCTCGGATTTTTGTTTTCAAACAACAGTCCGCAGCTTCCGTAATTAAGCATATATCCGTTCCCCTCGATATCGGACGCCACGACGGGAATACCCAAGCTCATCGCTTCCGAAATTGCGAGAGAGGAGGTCTCGGAGCCGAGCGATGCGTTTATAAAAACGGTAAAGAGATTTAAAAGCTCGCCGACCTTGTCGCTATGTCCGCAGAAGCGGACCTTTTCGGAAATGCCGAGCGCTCTGCTCTGCGCTTCAAGCTCCTGCCTTTTGCTCCCTCGTCCTACTATCAGAAACACGCAGTTCTCTCTCTTTTTCAGCAGCTCTGCCGCCGCATCCAGAAAAACCGACTGCCCTTTTATTTCCTCTAATCTTCCGACAGTTCCCAAAACGAAGTCGCCCTCGCTTATCGAAAGACGTCTTCTCAATTCCTCTTTTCTTTTTTCGCTTATCTCCTTTTGCTCGGCAGCTCCGTTCGGTATAAAGCACAGACGCCCTCTTTCCACGCCGTACCCGACCATTCTGTCGTACAGCGCCCTTGAGGTCGCTATCGTACAGTCGGTCGTTTTGTTGTAAACAAAGCTTGGTATTTTTAACGCCGTGTCGCAGTGCCGAGTGAGAAGCACAGCGGGCGTTTTTTTATATTTCCCCGCGAGCCGAGCGCAGAGCGCGCCGTGGGTGTGAAGTATCTCTGTGGGGTATCTATCCAGGATGTCGCAATATTTAAAAAAATCCCCGACGGCAAAGGAGCAATCGGGCTTAATATCCGCCTCGACAAGCGGAACGCCGAGCTCTTTTATGCGCGGCGAGAGGCGCGCGTTTTTCGGCAAAACCACGCGGGAAAAAATCTTTTTTTTATCAATATGAGCGAGCAAATTGCAAAGCAAAACGCCCGCTCCGCCTATATTGCTGTCTGTAAGAACGTGGGTAACGGTAATCATATTTTTCCTTTTTGGCGCTCGTTTTTCGCGCCGTTTTTTGCCGTTATTTTTCCCTTTTCGCTCTGAAATATTCACGCAGTATATCGGCACATTCTGCACGCAAAACGTCCTTTTTTACTTCCGTCTTATGATTTAAAGGAAGCTCGTTAAGGTCAAAAAGAGTACCGAATGCGCCCGCGCGGTTGTCGGGCGCGCCGAAAACCACTCTGCCAATACGTGAATTTATTATAGCGCCCGCGCACATGGGACAGGGCTCTAATGTAACGTAAAGCGTGCAATTCGGGAGACGCCAACCGCCTAATACACGGCACGCTTTTTCTATCGCAAGAAGCTCCGCGTGGTGCGTAGCGCACTTGTCGGTTTCTCTTTTATTATACCCTCTCGCTATAATTTCTCCTTTATGAACGATTATAGCGCCGACGGGGACCTCGTCTATCTCTCTCGCCTCTTGCGCAAGAGCGAGCGCTTCTCTCATAAAAAGCTCGTCCTGCTCGTCGCTTATAAACAATTTATCGTTTTCTATCTTTTCAAACATATTTTTCCCTCTCTATATGCTCTCTTTCAAACGGCAAAGACGAGCATAAACAACGCGTAAAAAATCAGGGGCGAGCTAACCGCGCTCAACAGCATAGCAGAGGCGCTGCCGTCCGAAAGATTTTTGACGCACTCGTTATAAACGCCGTTCTTAAAGGCGAGGATAAACGAAATCGGCAAAAGCGCTATCAAGGCGAGGCAGATATACATATCCACGTTTTGCGGCAGGTAAAACAGCGCAACCGAAATCAAGTTATTCAACACGTGGAAGATTATCGGCACTACCATTGATTTTGAAGCGAGTGTCAGAGAGGCGAGCATAAGCCCCGCAAAGAAGGCGTAGGGCATCTGATAAAAATTCGCGTGCATAAGCGCAAAAAGGAACGCCGAGACAAAGACGGCTCCGCCCTTTCCGTAGGGGGATAAAAGCTTCAACACCGCATATCTGCACAAAAGCTCCTCGCAGAGCGCAGGAATAAGCATATCGCTGAACACCGACAAAAAAATTCTGTCGGAGGGGGTTACGGGACTTGGCTCGTATCCGACGAGCCCTGACAAAAGCGAGGTCGAGAGCGAAATTATAATAACGCAGGTGAGAAAAAACGGGAAAATCGGCATAAAGCGCAACGCATTTTTTGCTGAAAATCCAATTTCGTCATTGCTCTCGCAGCTCTTAAAAAAGGGAGTGATGAACAAAAGCAGGGGAAGCAGATACGCCAAAACAACCGACAGCTCCCGAAGTATTCCCGAAAAGCCGGAAAAGAACAGGGATAGCATCGTCTGCAAAAGCAAAAGCGCCGCCACCGCCGTCATTGACCTTTTCATTTTATTCCCCCTCTCTTTTTCCTTCGCTTTCAATTATAATAAATGCGCCCCCCAAAGTCAAGAAAATTTATTAAATTGTTGACTTTTGGCTAACTTAAATGTATAATGGTAGAGATATTTTCAATTAAGTTCAATTAAGGGGGAGCGAAAAAAATGAAAGCACGCGCTTTAAACAATAATTTTTACAAAACGGCGCTTTTGCTCGCCCTTCCTATTGCGCTACAGAACCTGCTCGTCTCCTGCGCCGCTCTCATAGACACCTCTATGGTAATGACGCTTGGCAACGTTTACACCTCGGCTATCGGAGTTGCCGGCCGCTTCGCCTTTCTTTTAAACGTTGTCGCCTTCGGCTTCTGCTCGGGCGAAGCTACTCTCATTTCGCAATTCTGGGGCGCAAGAGAGCATAGCAACATTAAAAGGGCCTACGGCATTGCGCTCGTATCGGGTGTTACGGTCTCGCTCTTTTTCTCTCTCGCCTTTTACCTTTTTCCCTCGTCTTTAATGAAAATCTTTTCCGACGACGCTCTTGTAATCTCGGCAGGCGCCGTTTATCTCAAATACTACGCATTTTCCTGCGTGTTCGTTATGTTCTCGCAGATAAGCTGCGCCGCTCTGCGCGCGACCGAGCAGGTATCCGTTCCGCTTATTTCCTCTTTTATTTCGGTGGTCGTTAATACTTTTCTTAACTACTGCCTGATAGGCGGAAATCTCGGATTTCCACGGCTTGAAATGAAGGGGGCGGCAATTGCGACGGCTATCGGCGCTTTCGTTCAGGCGCTTGTCGTTTTGCTGTTTATTATTTTCAGCAAAAACGCTCTGCGCGGCAAGCTACGAGAGTTCTTTTCGCTTTCAAGGCCTTTTGTCTCCAAGTTCGCGCGAGTTGCCTCTCCCGTTCTCTTTAACGAGACGGTTTGGGCTGTCGGCACGAACATTTACGCAATGGTAATTACAAGACAGGGCACGGACAACCACGCGGCTTATACCGTTTACGACACCTTTCAACAGCTCTTTTTCGTATTCTTTGTCGGATTATGTAACGCCGGCGCAATTATGGTCGGAAAGCAGATAGGCGAAGGAGACAAAAAGGGGGCGTTCTCCTGTGCGAAGCGCTTTTTGATACTGACGCCGACTGTGGGCGTTATCGTTGGCGCTTTAATGCTCGCTCTCCGCGCGCCTATTCTGAATTTACTCCCTGTTGAAAAGCCGGAGACGAGGATTCTCGCGGCGTCTATTTTGGTCGCTTATTCCTTCTGGCTCCCTATAAAAATGGTTCCTTATACCGCAATTTGCGGACTTTTCCGCGCAGGCGGAGACACGAAAACCGGCTGTATTTTCGATATCATTTCTCTCTATCTTTTCGGAATTCCGACAGTTATAATTCTCGGATTTTTCACGAACATTTCCTTTCCGCTCTTAATTCTTTTTATGTATATAGCGGAGGACGTTCCGAAAATGGCAATGTGTATTCCTCACTTTTTAAAGAAAAAGTGGATAATTGACCTCTCTGACAAAAACGCTTCTGCCTGATTATGAGTGGCGGCCGTCGGTCGCCCCTTCTTTTTGGCAGAGTTTGGGCTTTTTTCTTGACAAAAGCCCTTTTTTGTTATATAATATTATGTTGTATTAAAGTTTTGTAATTCACCGAAAGGATTTTACTATGGAAAGAAAGATAAAGGACCTCACCGAGCAATTTAATCTTCGCATGGCAGAGGCGGATTCCGCAGACAAGCTCGACGCATTGCGCGTTGCGTTTCTCGGAAAGAAGGGCTTCGTTACCGAGCTTCTGAAGGGACTGCGCGACGTCCCCGCAGAGAAGAAAAAGGAAGTCGGTCAGCTTATAAACGACCTCAAAACGTCTCTTGAAGCAAAAATTGAGGTGGCAGAGGAAAATCTGCAAAAGGCGGCTCTCGCTTCCGCTATAAGCAACGCAAAACACTATAACCCGACGCTCACCTCAAAGGAAAAGCGCGGCTCCTATCATCCTATCACTCTCGTGCAGAGAGACCTCGAAAAAATCTTTGCGAGCATGGGCTTCACTATCGAGGATTACTTTGAGGTAACAGATGACTATAACTGCTTTGAGGCGCTCAACATACCGAAGCACCACCCCGCGCGCGATATGCAGGACACCTATTATCTTGAAAACGGTCAGCTTCTTAAAACCCAGACCTCAGCGGCGCAGAACGCCATTATGAAGAAGTACGGCGCCCCCTTGCGCGCTATCTTCCCCGGTCGCTGCTTCCGCAACGAGTCGACCGACGCCTGTCATGAGAATACCTTCTTCCAGATGGAAGGAATGATGATAGACAAGAACATTTCTATTTCAAACCTCATTTATTTTATGAAAACGATGCTCAGCGAGGTTTTCGAGCGTGAGATAAACGTCCGCCTGCGCCCCGGCTTCTTCCCCTTTGTCGAGCCCGGCTTCGAGCTTGACATAAGCTGTCTTATCTGTGGCGGAGAGGGCTGTCCCTCCTGTAAAAACTCAGGTTGGCTCGAGCTTTGCCCCTGCGGTATGATACATCCGAACGTGCTTTCGGCGGGTGGTATCGACCCTGAGGAATACACCGGCTTTGCTTTCGGTCTCGGAATGACTCGTCTGGCTATGATGAAGTACGGAATAAAGGATATCCGCGACTTCAACTCCGGAAATCTGAAAGCGCTCTCGCAATTCGAGAACAACTAAGGAGGTCTTAATATGTTTTTATCAATGAACTGGATTGGCGACTTCGTAAACCTTGACGGTCTTGACAAGGAATCTCTCGTTCGCAGATTTACCCTTTCTACCGCCGAGGTCGAGGACATTTACTATAAAGGAAAGGATACCTACGGCGTTATCGTGGCGCAGATTCTTTCTATCGAAAATCATCCGAGCTCGAAAAAGCTCCATCTGCTTAAAATCGACACGGGAAGCGGCGTTACCGACTGCGTTTGCGGCGCTCCGAACGTACGAGAGGGCATGAAGGTCGCTTTTGCTACTGCGGGCGGCTCCGTTTGCGGTCATAAGATAACCAAGGCGACGGTCGCGGGCTTTGAATCGAACGGTATGTGCTGTTCCGAGGCAGAGCTTGACATAGGTCAGGACAACTCGGGAATTATGGAGATTGCGGCAGACGCGCCTCTCGGCACGGATATCAAAGAAATTTTCGACATTGACGACCTCATTTTTGAGGTTGATAACAAATCTCTTACGAACCGTCCTGACCTTTGGGGACATTTCGGTATTGCAAGAGAATTTGCAGTTTTGGCGGACAGACCTCTTAAAATGCCCGAGCTTATAGACGCAACAAGGTTCGACAAGCTCCCGCCCGTTGATATCGAAATAAAGGACGCAGAGCTTTGCTACCGCTATATCGGCACGAAGGCGGAGAACATCACCGTCGGCGTTTCCCCTGTAAATATGAAGATACGTCTGCACTACTGCGGACTTCGCGCGATAAATCTGCTCGCTGACCTCACCAACTACGTAATGCTCGAGCTCGGTCAGCCGATGCACGCATTCGACCTGCGCAGAGTTGACAAAATCCGTGTTCAGCGCTTTGATTCTCCCTTCAGGTTCGAAACTCTTGACGGCGCAGAGCGCAGCATTGATGCTTCAACTCTTATGATTTGCCGAGAGGACGAGCCGGTTGCCGTCGCGGGAATTATGGGCGGTCTTGCCTCGGAGATTGAGGACGACACCACCTCTCTGCTTCTCGAAAGCGCTACCTTTGACGGCGTGAGCATCCGCAAATCGTCTACGAAGATAGGACTTCGCACCGACGCGAGCATGAGATACGAAAAGATGCTCGACCCCGAGCTTGCAATGCTTGCGGCAAAGAGATTTTTGTATCTCCTTTGCGAAATCGATAGCGGCGCAAGAATTATCAGCGCAATTACCGATAACTACGCAAAGAAATACGACACGATAACTCTTAATATAGACAAGCAGTTCGTCGACCGCTACACAGGCATCGACATTTCTTCCGACAGAATAGAGAAAACTCTCTCCTCTCTCGGCTTCGGCGTAAAGAGAGAGGGCGACGCCTTCACCGTTACGGTTCCGTCCTGGCGTTCTACGAAGGACGTTACGATAAAGGCGGACCTCATTGAAGAAATCACCCGTATTTACGGATACGATAACTTCGAAATCTTCACCGCGACAAGCGAGCTTGCGCCTGTAAAGCAGGAGCAGACAAAAACGGACGAGGACAGAAGCAAGGACATTCTCGTGTCGAAATACGCGCTCTCCGAGGTCCACTCTTACATCTGGACGGACAGCGCAAAGAATGCGCAAATCGGCATTGAGGCGGAGAAGAACGTCAGAATTATAAACGCTCAAACGCCCGAGCACGACACGCTTCGCAGCTCCATGACACCTACTCTGCTCAATTTCATAAACGAAAACAAAAGCTTTTCCGACAGCTTTGGCATCTTTGAGGTCGGAAAGGTCATAAAGGGACTTGACGAAGAGGGGCTTTGTAACGAGAGAAAGACGCTCGGAATTGCGTTATACAGCAGAGAAACGGACGAGGAGGGGCTTTTCCTCCGCGCTCGCGATATCGTAGCTACTCTCTGCCGTAACATCAAGCATAAGCTCCCCGAATTTATCGAGGCAGAGCCGACGTATTCGTGGCAGCATCCGAAAAACACCTTTGATATCACCCTTGACGGCGTAAAAATCGGCTTTTTGTCCGTTCCTCATCCGTCAGTAGCGAGCAAGCTCGACAAAAAGGCGGGCATTGCCTTCGCTGATATAGATATGCCGCTCTTCTCGGAGATAGCGGCGGCGGATATCAAATACAAGGAGGCGTCCAAATTCCCGTCCATCGAGATAGACCTTTCCTTCAACGCGGACATCTCGGCTATCCGCTTCGGCGAGCTTCGCTCTGCCGCATTCCAGATTGGCGGAGACACTCTTTGCGAGGTCAGCGTTGCTGACATTTATGAGAGCGAGGGCGCTTCGAGCATTACCGTGCGCTTCACCTTCAGCTCCCGCGAGCGCACTCTCACGAAGGCGGAGCTTGCACCGATAACAGACGCTATTATTTCCGCATATTCCCCGCTTGGTCTCACCTTCAAGGCAATATAATCTATGACGAGCCGATATATCGGCTCGTCTTTTTCATACAAATAGAGCGAAAGAAAAAAAGAGTTGAATTTATATAGCTTTTGTGGTACAATATCTTTGTATAGCTTTTAATAAAGAGGATTAGAAAATGAAGAATAAATACCTTGAATGTGGAAAGATAATCAACATTCACGGAATAAGAGGCGCTTTAAAGGTCGAGCCGTGGTGCGACAGCCCCTCGGTTGCCGCTTCTCTTAAAAGGATATATCTTTTGGAAAAGAACGGCGAATATATAGAAAAGTCGGTGAAGAACGCTTCCTGCGCCGGCAGATTTGTGCTTTTGTCTCTGCTTGGCGTAGACACGCCTGAGGACGCCCGTCTTTTAAAGGGCAGGACGATATTCGCAGACCGAGACGATATTCCTCTTGCAGCGGGAGATTTCTTTTTGGTCGATATTATCGGGCTTAGCGTTTTTGACGCGGATACGGGCGAAAAATACGGAGTTATCAAGGACGCGGATTTTTCGAGGCAAACTCCGCTTTACACAATAGAAACCGAGGGCAAGGAGGTTCTCTTCCCTGCAATTTCGGAATTCGTTAAGGAGGTCGATATCGAGACGGGCGTAAAAATCCGTCCGATACCGGGTTTTTTCGATGAAGTTTGATATAATGACGCTTTTCCCCGATATGATTAATACGGTTCTGTCGGAAAGCATTATAGGTCGGGCTGTAAAAGCCGGCTACGTGGATATCGAATGTCACGACATTCGTCTTTTTTCGGAAAACAAGCACCGCTCGGTCGACGACACGCCCGCAGGCGGTGGAATGGGCATGGTCATGGCGGCTCCGCCTATCTATAATTGCTATTCCTCTATTATAGAAAAAAAGGAAAGCAGGAGCGAAAAGCGGAGAGTTGTTTATATGTCCCCGAAGGGCGAGGTCTTTTCGCAGAAAAAGGCGGAGGAGCTTAAAAATTACGATAATATAATAATTCTCTGCGGACACTACGAGGGAGTAGACCAGAGAGTTCTCGACGAGATAGTGGACGAGGAGATTTCTATCGGAGATTATGTTCTCACGGGGGGAGAGCTTCCCGCGTGTATTCTTGTAGACGCCGTCTGCCGTCTGCTCGACGGGGTTTTGGCATCCCCCGAATGTTATCGTGACGAGAGCATAGCGAGCGGACTTTTGGAATATCCTCAATATACGAGGCCCGCCGTCTTTCACGGCGTTGAAATTCCCGAGGTTCTGACGAGCGGACACCACAAAAAAATCGAGGAATGGCGGCTCTCGCAATCGCTCGAATTGACGAAGGCGCGCCGTCCCGACCTCTATGAAAAATATATAACCGAACATCCCGAAAATCAAAATAAGAAAAAAAGAAAGGGTAGCGACAAATGAGTGAAATTAAGAAAAACGGCACTCATCAAAAGGAAAATCTTGCGAATAAAGGTTCAAACCAGTCGCCTCGCGCCCCAAGAGTCACTTACCGCCGCGACGACCTCGAACAAGATTATACCTTTGAGCTGGAAAGAGTAAAAACCGCTGAATTCAGCAAGTTTACCCAAAATAATGAAAACAAAGCTTTACAAAATCGAGCTTCGTCCTCTAAAAAGCCCTCGTCGCAAACGAGAACCTCAAGGAGCAAGGACGCAAGCAAGAAGCGTTATATGCGCCCGTCCCGTGACGGCTCTTCCTTTTCACAGAAGGACCTCTCTGCCGGAATGACGAGGGTTATCTCCCGCGTCAGCGAAAGCGTCTCCTCTAAAAACAAAAAGAGAAAAAGCAACCGTTTGGCAGAGGTCTCGGAGCGCATAAAAAGATACAGACAAAAAAACTCGAGAAAGACGAAACGCCTGTTTTTGAGAGTTCGTCGTTCTGCGGTCGGAAGGTTCTTTTCTGCCCTGTTCGCAGAGAAAAGCTCTGCCAAAATGCTTAAAAAGTCAAAGGCGGCGCTATTTTTTGAAAAGCTGTCCGCTTTCTGCTATTCAAACAGAGTGGCGCTGTTTATGAAGCGTCTTTACGAGAATATCTGCTTCTGCGGCGCAAGAGCATACGGTATATTTTTCTTTACGTTCGGTATGTTCTCGTCTCTCGGATATTTAGGGGCGAACCTTTTCTCGCTTCCTTACAGCGACTCCCTTTCCTCTCTGATATTGGGACTTATTCTCGTCGTATTTTCAATACCGTTGCTCATTTCGAGCCGTTCTATCGCCTATGTAATTGAAAACAGCGTAATTACAGGGGCATTCTTCTACTCCTTTCTTGGAATGAGAAGCCATAACCGAAAGGAAGAAATAGAGGGCGGATTTTTCCTTGCGCTCTCGCTCGGTCTCTTTTTCGGCGCTTTAGGTTTTTTCGTATCGCCGTATAAGATTTTGGGCATACTTTTAATTGCCCTGTTCGTCGGATGCGTGTTTGCTTCCTCTGAATTCGGAATTACCGTCACCGTTCTTTGTCTCCCCTTTATGACGTATTTCCGACACCCCACGATCATCATTTGCTCTATAATTATTCTTTGTCATCTTTCGTATATACGCAAGCTGCTGTTAAACAAGCGCTCCTTTTCCTTAACCCCCTGCGATCTGTTCGTTTTCATTTTTATGCTCTTTTATTTAGGGGGCGGAATCGTCTCCTTTGCTAACGGAAACGACTCTCGGAACAGCGCGTTGGTTTTCCTCGTTATAATTTCGATATATTTTCTCGCGTCAAACCTTTTAATCAACAGACGGACTATCGGGAAGGTATTAAACATAGTGCTTTTCTCCGGTTTTTTGGTTTCTCTCGTCGCTATATATCAACAAACGAGCGGAAATATAACGGCGGATTGGCTCGACCTTGAAGCGTACTCCTACATTTCAGGGCGCATTACGTCTACCTTTGACAACCCAAACGTTTTTGGCTCGTATATAATTATGGTCATTCCTCTCGTGTTTGTAAATACGAAAGACAAACTCACGCCGCTTTCCTTTATTACCCGCTTCATTTGTCTCTCTGCGCTCGTTTCTGCTCTCGTATTTACCTGGTCGAGAGGCGCTTGGCTCGGCGCTATCGTCGCTATGACAGCGCTTTTAATCTTCGCCTTCAGAAAATCTCCGAGGATACTCGTCGCGCTCTTTGCGTTTATACCTAATCTTCTGTTGTTCTTGCCCCGTTCGGTAACGAGCCGCTTTTCTTCGATTTTCTCGTTTTTAGACGGCAATATCGACTCGTCGATTTCATATCGCTTCACCGTCTGGAAGGACTCGCTCTCGTTGTTCGCCGATAATTTGTTCGGGGGCGTCGGTGTTGGCTCAGACGCGTTCAAAGCCGCATTTTTGGGATATAGCAGTATGGGCGCAGAGGCGGCGGAGCATTCGCACAATCTGTTTCTCGAGATAGGTATAGAGCTTGGAATTTTTGCGCTTATCGCATTCTTTTTCATTCTTCTCTTTACCTGCCGAAACTGTTTTTCCGTCGAATTTTCTGCGAACGAAACCTCGGCCCGTCCGATTTGCTCCGCTGCATTTTGCGGAATACTCGCCTTGCTTGTCAACGGACTTTTCGACTACGTTTGGTATAACTACCGCGTCTGCCTTATGTTCTGGCTTTTGCTCGGAATCTGCAACGCGACGTACAGAATAGGCACGGCAGAGCAGAGACAGATAGATTATCGAGCTTCGCTCGTTTCAAACATCGCTTCTACCGATATTCAAATTAGAAAATAAAATTTTTTGGTGCGCTTATGAAAAACATTAAATTTGTGCGCCGTATAACCAGAATTTTTTTGATTTCGCTTTTGCTTTTTTCCCTATTTCCGCTTTTCTCCTTACAGACGCTTGCAGGCAGAGAAAGCCGCGTCGTAAAAACCGTATTCAAGCTCGAAAAGGTCAGAATAGACCTCGCCCCGCATATAAAAACGGGGGATACAGTTATCGAAGCGGTCGGGAAAAGAGAGCTTGGAAGGATAGCCGAGATACGATTTGAGCCGTATCTTACAGAGGTTTACAGTCATAACGGCAAAAAGTTCGTCCTCTCCGAGCTAAAAGATTTTTTAAACGTTTTTATTACGCTCTATTCTGACGGCGCTGTCGCTGACGGCGCCGTTTCGATAAACGGCTACGCTCTTAAAATGGGAAAAGAAATTCCCCTGCGTCTGCCTGACTTTTACGGCGTTTCCAGATGCGTGGAAATTACGCCAAGGGAGGTGGACGAGCGTGTTGACTAAATTTTTCAAGCGTCTTTCCTATCTCGATTACGTCATTATAGCGCTGCTTCTCTGCTTTTGCATAAGCTTGCTTTCACGGTACGCAAGGGCGGAAAAGAGACGCGAGCAGTCCGAGCTGCTCGAAGCCACAGTTTCCTTTGAGATACAAAAAAGCTCGCGCGATATTCTTTCCGCGCTTTCGACCGATAGCAAACTGTTGTTTACAACAGGGGAGCGCTTGGGAAGCATCCTTCCCGCCACGCTTGAGGCGTCTCCCGCCGTCAATTACACCTTCGACTTAGACGGAGCGCCGATAAAAGCATATTCCGTCTCGCTATACGATATACGCGGCGCTCTTTCCGTTTCGGGCTTTGTAGGCGAGGGTGGTTTTCTTGCGAACGGCAACGCCTATATCGCGCCAAACATGACGCTGAAGGTCAAAAATTCGCTCGCAGAGCTTGATATTCTTATATTAAACGTCGAAATTCCCTAATCTTTTCGATATTTTTTCGAAAAAACGAAAATCTTTGTTAAAAAAAACAAAAAGCCCTTGATTTTATACAGTTGTTTTGCTATACTATATTAGTAGTATTAAATCATAGAGGTATAAAAGATGATTACTCGTAGCGTTACAATAAAGAACTCGATAGGACTTCACGCAAGACCTGCGACCTTCTTTATTCAAAAAGCAAACACCTTTAAATCTTCCGTTTGGGTTGAAAAGGAAGACAGACGTGTAAACGCCAAAAGTCTGTTAGGCATTCTTTCTTTGGGAATTGTAAATGGAATGACTGTCAATTTGATTGCAGACGGTCCCGATGAGAATGAAGCCGTTGAAGGACTTGCCAATCTAATCGATACCGAATTGAAAGACTAAGCCCGACTATTCTTTGGAACGGTTTGAGGCAGACAGAAAGAACGGGCGCGCAATTTTTATGCGACGCCCTTTCTTATTAACTATACGCCGTTTTGCTAACGCTTCTTTGCGCTTCTCTTTTGGGCGCAACCGAACTCTCACGCGAGGTAAACTATGAGCAACATACCCTATCTTCGAGAAAAGGCAAACTCTCTCCCGCTTCGTCCTGGCGTCTATCTGATGAAGAACAAGGACAAAAAGGTAATTTACGTCGGCAAGTCGAAAAAGCTCAAAAACCGTGTCAGCAGTTATTTTTTAGGCAAAAATCATTCCTACAAGACCGAAAAAATGGTCTCGTCGGTCGCTGACTTCGATACCATTCTCTGCGACACCGAGATTGAAGCTTTAACTCTTGAAAACGTTTTAATAAAGAAATATTCTCCGAAATACAATATAAAGCTAAAGGATGCAAAATCCTATCCGTATATAAAAATCACAGACGAGCGCTACCCCAAGCTTATCGTCACCCGCGAGCGCAGCTCAGACGGTAGCTATTACGGGCCTTATTCGAGTATGCAGGAGGCGCACTCGGCGTTAGACGCTCTGCGTAAAATTTTTCTGCTCCCTAACTGCAAGCGTGTTTTCCCCCGAGATATAGGAAAGGAACGCCCCTGCCTGTATCGGCAAATGGGGCGCTGCTGCGCTCCCTGCTGCGACGATATAAGCGAAGAAGCGTACAAGGAGCTAATCAAGTCCGCAAAAAAGGTCCTTGACGGAAAAACCTCGGAAACTATCGCCGAGCTTGAAGCAAAAATGCTCTCCTTCGCCGAAAAGGAACAGTTTGAGGATGCGCTTCGCTGTCGTAACAGTATCTTTGCGCTTCGCAAGCTTTCCGAAAAGCAAAAGGCGGTAACCGACGAAAAGGCGCAGCAGGATATAATCTCGCTCTTTACAGACGAGCTGTGCGGCGTAATTTCAATTCTTTCTATCAGAAACGGACTTTTGATTTCCAAAAATGATTTTTTGTTCTCTGCCGACGAGCTTTCTTCTTCCGACGCCCTCTGCGCCTTTCTTTTCGATTATTATTCCGATACGGGTAAAATTCCGTCGGAAATCCTTTTCGACGTCGATTTAGAGGAAGAGGACGCCACTCCCCTTTCGGAATTTCTTTGCGCTAAAGCGGGGCATAGAGTTTCGCTTCGCACGCCGAAAAGAAGCGAGGCAAAAAAGCTCTGCCTGATGGCTCAGGCGAACGCAAGGGAGCGGGCAGCGCGCTATCGCAGAGAGGCGGAAAGAGAGGATACGGCTCTGCTTTTACTCGCAAAAACGCTGTCTCTTGATGTCCTGCCGAACAGAATTGAGGCGTACGATATTTCAAACATAGGGAAAGAGCATATAACCGCCTCTATGGTCGTCTACGAGGACGGAAAAATGAAGAAGTCCGATTACCGATATTTTAAAATCAAGACCACTGACGGCGTTGATGACTATGGGGCTATGCGCGAGGCGCTGACAAGACGCCTTCGCCACATAGGCGACGGCAGCGCTTCTCTCGGGGCTGCCCCCGACCTCATTCTTCTTGACGGCGGCGTCGGTCACGTAAACGTGGGCAAGGCGGCGCTCGACGACCTGTCCCTTTCTATTCCCGTTTTCGGAATGGTGAAGGACGAATATCATAAGACGAGAACGCTGTGCGACAGTGAAAACGAGTTTGGAATAGCGCACGAGCAGGCAGTATACGCCCTTATCTATCGTATACAAGAGGAAGCTCATCGCTTTGCGGTAAGCCGCTCGTCCTCTGCTAAAAGAAAGACCTTGAAGCGTTCCTCTCTTTGCAATATCAGAGGTATAGGGGAAAAGAAGGCGAAAATTCTTTTAACTGCGTTTGGCAGTATAAACAAGCTCGCCTCTGCCACCGAGGAGGATATTTCCTCTGTCAGAGGAATTACTAAGGCAGACGCTCAAAGCATAGTCGGCTACTTTGAAGAAAAGAAAAAAGATAAATCCTGACCGGTTTTGTCTTGTAAATAATTATTGGCAACAAGGAGAAACGTTATGATGAGAATTATCACAGGCAGCGCTAGGGGCGTTCGCCTCGAAACCTTAGAGGGAGAAGCAACCCGTCCTACGAGCGAACGCATAAAAGAGGCGGTCTTCTCCGCTATCCAATTTGAAGTCGAGGGCTGCCGTGTGCTTGACCTCTTTGCAGGCAGCGGTCAGATGGGGCTCGAGGCGCTCTCTCGTGGCGCTGTGAGCTGTATGTTTGTAGACAGCTCGCAGGAAGCAATGGCTATCGTGAAGAAAAACGCTCAAAAGACGAACTTTTTCTCCGCTTCACGCTTCCTTATAAGCGACTATCGCAACTTTATCAGAAAGAGCGCAAACGAGCGCTCCTACGACCTCATTTTCATAGATCCGCCCTACGCAGACAATTCTGTGGGCGATGCGCTCGAAAGAATCGTGAGGGCAGGTCTTGCCGAGGTGGGCTGTATTCTGGTCTGCGAGAGCGGAAATGAAGATATTTTTGAGGGAAGGGCTGCGCTTTCTGAGCTTTTCGAGGTCAGAAAAAGCGCAAGGTACAGCAAATCCTTCGTCAACATATTAATTTACCGCGGCGCAAACGAATAAATTTTAAAGGATTTCCGATATGAAAAAATCAAAAGAAAAAAGTTCTGCGCTTATCTGCGGAAGCTTCGACCCTATTACCAAAGGACATCTGGATATAATAAAGCGAGCGAGCGCTGTTTTTGATAAAATCCACCTCGTCGCCTTTATAAATCCGAGCAAGAAATATCTCTTTGACAAGGAAGAAAAGCTCCTTTTTATGAAAGCCGCCTGTCAAGACCTCGAAAACGTTCTCTGCGACTTCGACGAGGGAATGGTCTGCGATTACCTGAAAAAGCATAATATCGACTGTATCGTAAAGGGAATACGCAACGAAGGCGATCTGAAATATGAAAAAGAAATGGCAGAGTACAATAAAAAGCATTCCGAGCGGGATACCCTTTTCCTTCTCGCTTCCGACGGGCTTTGTAGCTGCTCGTCCACGCTTGTTCGTGAAGCGCTTGATATGGGGCTTTCTATCGAGGACCTGCTCCCTGCGAACATAGCTTCGCTTGTGAAGGAAAGATATGAGAAAAAAAGGAAATAATTTTCCTAATGAAAAGGACTTCATATATGAAAAAATTTGACTGCTCGTCTATCGAAGCAAAAATCGGATATATATTTAATAACAAGGCGCTTTTAAAGCAGGCGTTCTCCCGCGCGTCCTACTGTAACGAAATGCGTCAGGCAGGTATGGAAATTCAAAGCAACGAGATTCTGGAGTTTTGCGGAGATAGCGTGCTTGGCGGCGCTATCATCACGATTCTTATGGAAAAATATTCGAAAATCGGAGCGAGCGGAATCGTGAGCGAGCTTGATGAGGGCGATTTTTCCAACATCAAAAGCAAGCTCAGCGACAAGAGTATGCTTTCCGCAAGAATTAAAGAGCTGGGACTCTACGAACACCTGCTTCTCAACCGAGGCGACGAGAAGATGAATATTGCAACGCAGCCCTCCGTAATGGAGGACCTTTTCGAGAGCATTATAGGCGCTCTCTATTTTGACTGCGGTAAAAACATGGCTGTCGTGCTTGAGGTCATCGACCGTATGTTAGACGTCGACCGCTATTTTGAGAAGAACAGACAGCCGCATATGCGAAGCAGTAAAAATCTGCTCCAGGAATGGTGTCAGGCGCGCTCTATGCAAAGACCTATTTACGAGGTCGTCGCAGAAATAGGCCCTGACCACGAAAAGCAATATAAGGTTATCTGCAAAATTGAGGGCAGAGATTACGCCGTCGGCGAGGGAAAGAACAAAAAATCGGCAGAAAGCGACGCCGCAAGCAAGACCTACGAAACGCTTTTGTCGAACGCAAGCAAATAATTATTTACAACAAAGGAGAACGAAAATGTCGGTAGCTATTATTACCGGGGCGTCGTCAGGCATTGGCAGAGAGTTCGCCCTACAGCTTTATAACGCAAAGGAAGCAGACGAGTTCTATCTGATAGCAAGGCGAGAGGACCGTCTTTTGAAATTAAAGGAAGAGCTTGGCGGAAACGCCAAGGTTATTTCGGCAGACCTCACAACGAGCGAGGGTATAGAAAAGCTCCGCCTTGCCTTGCAGGAGGAAAAGCCGCAGGTGAAGTATCTTATAAACGCCTCGGGCTTCGGTAAATTCGGCGATTACAGTGAGATTTCCGACGAGGAGGTTTCCCGTATGCTTGACCTGAATATAAAGGCGACCGTGCTTATTACTCATATGACTATCCCTTATATGCAGAGAGGCGCTCATATTATCGAGCTTGGAAGCGCTTCCTGCTTCACTCCCCTGCCTAACTTCAATATATACGCGTCAAGCAAGGCGTTCGTGCTTCATTACACAAAGGCGCTCAAATACGAGCTTAAAGGGCTTGGAATCAGCGCAACCGCCTTTTGTCCCGGCTGGGTAGATACCGAGTTTCTCGGAAAGGCGACCGATATTCCCGGCGCAAAGGGGCCGAAAGCGTCGTCAATGAAGCCGTTGCTTCGGGTTGACCGAGTCGTCGCAAAGGCGATAAAGGACGCAAAAAAAGGTAAAGTAATGTCGGTTACAAATTGGTTTACGAAGCTCCAGCATCTGCTCTTTAAGCTCCTTCCCGACTGCCTGCTTACGAAAGCTTGGCTCAAAATGCAAAAATAAGTTTACAAATCCTTGGAGATGTTATGTCAAGACAAAATTGGAACGGCAGCACCCTGCTCGCCCCCGTGCCACCCTGTATGGTCAGCTGTGGGGATATGGAAAGCTCTAATATTATAACCGTCGCCTGGACGGGTATTTTAAATTCTCATCCCCCGAAAACCTATATTTCGGTTCGCCCCCAAAGACATTCCTATCAGCTTTTAAAGCAGACGGGCGAATTTGTTATCAATCTCCCTCCTGCCTCGCTCGCAAGAACGGTAGATTTTTGCGGTATTTATACAGGGGCAAAGGTAGACAAATTTAAAAAATGCTCTCTTACCGGGATAGCGTCAAAGACGGTTTCTGCGCCTACGATAGCAGAATGTCCCATTTCGCTTGAATGTCGTGTCTGCGACGTCGTTCCGCTCGGCTCGCACGATATGTTTGTCGCCGATATTCTTTCCGTTTCTGTCGACGAACGCCTATTAGACGAAAAGGGCAAGCTTTGTATCGAAAGAGCGAACCTCTGCGCATTCGCCCACGGCGAATATTATACGCTCGGCAAAAAGCTGGGTAAATTCGGCTTTTCCACCGACAAAAGAAAAAAATAACGACCTTACGGGCTACGGCGGGGAAATATTCTATCCCTTGCGAAAACCTTCGCCCCCTCGTTTTTCGTTACGTCCTTCAAGCTTGCCAAAGGCTGCTTTTGGCATATAAAAAGAACAGATTTCGTTTTGTGTGAAGTGAAATCTGTTCTTTTTCGTTTTATTCTTTTTTAAGAATTATTCTGCTTCTTCCTCAGCTTCGCCCTCTGTCTCTGCTTCGGACTGTTCAACAATATTTTCCTTTATCATATTCTTTTCGATAAGCATTTCATAGACCTTGTTCATAAGTCCTTCCTGAAGCAGCGCTTCCTCTCCGCCGTCTGCAAGAATCTGGTCGGGCGTTACCTGCTGACCGTACATCTGAGTATAATAGCTCGCGTAATACTCGGAGAGCGATTTAAGAGTGCTTTCCTTTTCTTCCTTGTCCTTATAATCTATCTTTTCCTCTTGCAAGATGTAGAACTGTATCATCTGGGAAAGAACCGAAAGCTTTGCGTATTCGTCAATCGCTACCTCAAAGTCCGCTTCCTTGTTGAAATCAGGGCCGAAGAAATCGGGCGCAAACTCCGCCTCGGTTTCATAGGGGAAATCGGAATAATACGCTTTATACTGCTCAAAGGTGGATTTAAGAGCTTCCTTATAGTACGCCGTCGCTTCCGCTACCGCCTGCTCGGGATATTCCTTTACGACTGCCTTTTCATAAAGCGATGCGAAAAGCTTGTCAAGAGCTAAGTTCTCAATTTGTGTTGCTCTCTCCTCCTTCAAGCCCTCCTCTATAACTTGGCAAAACTCCTCAATGAGAGCGTCACCCGTTGCTCCCGCCTCGCTCTTATAGCCGAGCTTTCCTGTTATAAGGTCTGCTGTAAATTCGGGAATATCTTTTCTTGCCAGCTCCTTAATTACTACATAGAATACCGCCTCCTTGCCTGAAAGCTCCTCGTTTGATTTATAAGGATCCGGGAACGTAACGGTAATAGGCGTAGCTTCCTCAATTGCAGCGAAGGTAACCTTCAATTTAATGCTTGCGTTCTCGTTTACGCCGTCGCCCGTAAGGTCGATGTCGGCGTCAAAATTTATTTCTGTACCGATAGATTTACCTATAATCTGTGAAGCGAAAATCTCCTTATCGGTATCGGCAAGGTCGATTCTCTCTTCCTTAACCTCACCCTTCTTTTCTTTGCCCGTCTCGTCTTTGTAGGTATAGGAATATGAAACGTAAACAACGTAATCTCCCTTTATCGTACCTGAATCTATTCTCGTAAACGCGGTCGTGTTGGGAACAATGCCTATCAAAGCTTCCTCAAAGCCGGGAATAAACATACCCGAGCCGATTTCCAAGGATGCAGGCGTTTTGTCGGACATATTGCTGCCGCCCTCAAATTCAACGCCGTCGCAAACGCCTCTGAAATAAAGCGCAACGACGTCTCCGTCTTCAACCGCCACGTCTGAAAGCGTCTTTCTTTCCGCTACGCTTTCGAGGATATAATCAACGTATTCGTCAACGTCCTTTTTCGTGATTTCGGGATTTACGTCTACTTCGATATCTACGCCTATATAATCGCTTCTGTCGAGAGAAATATACTTGCTCATTTTCTCCTTCGAAAAATCGAATGCGCTGTTCTCCTCGCCGCCCTTGTCCTTTTTGCAGGATGCCATGCCTACGACAACCGAAAAGAGCATTACGAAAGCAAGGAATATTGATAAAATCTTTTTCATTGTTTTTTTCTCCTAAATGTATTGTGCAAAAGCGCTTATTCTGCCTTGTATAAATCTGCCTTGGACGTAGCAAGTGCATCGCAGCGCTCGTTGTACTCATGACCGTTAT
Source organism: Eubacteriales bacterium (assembly GCA_045587025.1). GTDB lineage: Bacteria > Bacillota > Clostridia > Oscillospirales > CAG-272 > UBA1740. Next base: position 29,331 of record JAZNBK010000059.1, on the reverse strand, counting down.
GTCCCTTTACCCAAAGGACTGTAACCTTATGTTTGCCGAGCAGGGCTAAAAGCTTTTCCCACAAATCCGGGTTCTTCGCCTTTCCCTTTTTCCAGTTGCTTTTCTGCCACCCCTCTGCCCAGCCGAGATTGATGGCGTCTACCATATATTTAGAATCGGAATAAAGTGTAACCTCGCACGGCTCACGCAGGGCGGAAAGCCCCTCTATCGCCGCGGTTAGCTCCATTCGGTTGTTCGTGGTCTGCGCCTCGCCGCCCGAAAGCTCCTTTTCTGCTTTTCCGTAAACCAGAATGGCTCCCCAGCCGCCGGCGCCCGGGTTACCTCGGCACGCGCCGTCGGTATAAATTGATACCTTCTTCACCCAAAGCACCGCCCTTATATGATATTTATTCTTGTTCCTCTACTTCTTCCTGCGCCTCGTCTGCGCTCACCCAGTTAATCAAGCCGCCGTCAAATGCGGTGTTATACTCTGCGTAAAGCTTTTCCAAAAGCTTGTTTTTAATGGTCGCCTCGGTCAGATAGGTGTCGTTCATCGACTGAACTGTCGATTCTGCTGCGTTCTTTGCAAGCGCCTTCAAGTCGCTCTCGGAATAGCCGTAGCCGAAGATGCTGTTATAGAGAGAGTACATCTGATTGTAATACTCCTCGTACTGAACTATCAATTCTTCCTTCATTTCCTTCTTCTCTGCGCTGCTGACGTCCGCTACGCCCTCTGCCTTCGCCATTGCGTAGAGAGCAAGCTTGCCCTTAACGAACGCCTTTGCGTTCTCCTCGATTACAGCGTCATAATCGGTCTCGCCGTACTTCGCCTTTGCGTAATCCTCAAGGGTATCGTACTGCGCCTGATAGGTTGCAGCGTCCTGAGATGCGTAATACTCAAATTCGAGATTGTTCTTTTCGGTCTTGATATAGCTATCTATAGTACCTGCGGGATATTCGTTAACGCTGATGTTTTCAAGAAGCGCGTCCCAAAGAGTAGCCATTACCAAATCTGCGAATGTTTCTTCCTTTTCCTGCTTTTCGGCATACTCCTTAATAAGCGATTCCTTTACGCTCGCCTTATAAGCAGAGAGAACATCCTCGCCCTCGCCTGAATATCCGAGCTTTTCAAGAGTTGCGCTGTCAAGGGTTGCGAGATTTTCGATAACTATATAGAAATACGCGTCCTTTCCCGCAAGAGATTGGTCGTATTCCGCAGGGAACTTAACGGATATCTTCTTTGCGTTAAGCTCAAGCACCTTTTTAACGGTAGCGGCGAAGGTAACGTTCTTCGTTTCCTTCTTTCCGTTTACGTTTACTTCAAGGTCAAGGTCAAATATGAGCTTCTCGCCCACCTTTTCTCCTACAAGCTCGTCTGCTATCGCCTTTTCAAAGGCAGTTGTTTCAGAAAGCTTCGTAGCCAAATTTTCATACTTAATATATCCCTCATCTCCGTCATAAAGACCTGAGATGTCGAGAACAACTATATCGTCAGCCGCAACCGTTCCGTCGGTTCTTTCGGTTACAGACGTTTCATTAGGAACGATTCCTACCAAAGCGTCCTCAAAGCCGGGGATGAAGCTATCCGAGCCGACCCAAAGCAGATAGGGCTTCTCTTCGCCAAGATATGTTCCGCCTGTAAATTCCGTCTCAACGCCCTCGCTGTCGTAGGTAACGCCTCTGTAATACAAAGCGACGATATCGTTTTCCGCTACCGCGCGGTCGGAAGCGAACACGAGCGCTTTATCGGTCTCGCTCAACGCCTCGAGCTTATCGACAGTTGCGTCGATAACCGAGTCGTCGGTTATATTCGTCTCTATTTCGATGGGAAGATTTCGATAATCGGCGACTGCGTAGGAAATATATTTGGATAAATCCTCGCCTTCATAATCAAACTTTTTTTTGCCGCATCCGACAAGCATAACGACGGACAAAAGCATAACTGCCGCCAAAAATACGCTCAAAATTTTTGTTTTCATTAGTTTTTCCTCTTTTTCTTTGAATTGCTTTTTATTTTGAATTTAATCAACATTGTGATTATATCATATTATTATTAAAATTGCAACAGTTTTATATCTTCCGCCGCTCTCTTTAATACTTCTTCTCGTAGTCGAGAGCTTTTCCGTCAAGGAGAAGCTGAATATCGTTGTAAAGCTTTTCGACCTCAGACGAGTTTATATAGAAATACGCGCCGCCGTCAACAGAAACCAAAACCTTTCTTTCGGTGTAGGGGTAGAACTTCCATTCTCGTCCTTCCCCGTTCTTCAGCTCTATCTCAAGCGTAAGTATACAGCCCTCTTTGTCTGAAATTATTTCAGTCGCTTCCCTTTCTCCGTCGTAATCTCCCGAGAAATAGGTCGTGAGAAGCACCATAAAGAGTTGTCTATAATTGTTTACAGAAACGTTTTTCCCGCTCTCCTCGTGAAGCACTCTGTCTATTCCGTTCTTTTCGCCGAGCATATTGGTTATCGGATAGAAGCTGTGCGTTTCATTCGCGTCGGCGTATGAAAATCTGAATTGAGTGAGAGCTATATCGTTTATATTTATACTGAACGGCTTGTTCGATACCCACTTAGAGAAGGGCCAAGAGAGATAATCGAGCGTCTCTGCGTCCACCTTCGCTATAATATCGAAAAGCAAGCTTCCGACAAAATACGTTCCGTCCTCCTGTCTTTCGCTCACATATAACATATTAGTCATATGATTTGAGGTTATCACGTCGTTCGAGTTTGCCACCGTCTTTATAGTTTGCGGTGTTTCGTAGTAGATTTTATATGCGCCGAGACCGTATTCCGCTATCTTTTCGGCAGAAACGCCTATCGCTACCGTCTCAGCTCCTTCCATTGCCGCAATGCCATCTAATATCGTCATATACATATCGGTGTTGGGGGTATAGCTCCGCTTATCTCTCGGGTCTGTTATCGCATAGATATCTCCGGCAGAAAAGAGCGAGCGCTCGGCGGTGTTAATGTAATTAAGACAGATTTCAAGACGGTCAATTCCTATAATCTTTTCTACATAGTATGTCACGCTTCTGCCCGCTAAATTCTTATCCTCGTAATTGTCGACATATTTTCTCACAAAGGTAAAGTCGCCGTCGCCTATCCTTTTGCCCTCAAAAGCGTCCTTTATAGCGACCTGCATATCACGAAGGTCTGCGCTTCCCTCCATTTTCTCGGATGTGGAGCCGTCCTCCTTCAGCTCGTAATACACGAACTGAACGGTATCGTCTCTATGCACGCGCTCGTTTTCATCCGTCTTTTTACTCCAAACGGTGAAGTCCTTCGTATAATAGTTACCGTAAGTCGTGAAGATAGCGGTTAAGAGCGGCTTCACGTAATACTGAGGCGCTCTCAATACCGCATCTCCGATATTCACGCTTTGACTGACGTAAACCGCATCCACGCCCTCTCTGCGAAGATAATATCCGCCGTCGGTTATCGTCTTTTCGCCTATATAAACCTTCTCGGTCCTTCCGTCAAAGGTTTTAAGCACAAAATATGCGGGATTTTCGGCAAGGGAAAGTCCGTATTCGGCAAAAACCTCCTCGCTCACCTCGCCGTTTATTATTTTCTCTCTTACGTAGGTAGTGCCTGCCGCAACGACTATCTCGGAAATTTTTTCATAGTCATATTCGGGAAGATAGTAAATATTCTCCCCCTCTTTTATAATAAAGTCGGAATTTTTCTTTTCCGGGTCCTTTCTTATAAAGGAATAATCGGCAGTATCGTTATGCAGCGTTATGCTCTCGATATCAACTCTGTCTATATTTTCATAGAGCAGGCGAATGTTGTGATACAAGCCCTCGCCCTCGTCCACGTCAAGCGGCGGCGGTGGCGGCTCTTCTTTATTCACGAGCGGCATAACGACGCAGAAATAAAGCAACAATAATAGCGCAAAGGCGAGAGCAAGTATAAGCGTCAGCTTTTTTTGTTTTTTCATTTTCACTCGTCCCCCTTTACCTGTATTTTCTCTTTATATAAACGTAGATGCACGCAAAAGGCAGTATCAATATCGGCAAAGCAAGGCAAAGCGCGGTAAATATAGCCGCCTTCTTCGCGCTCATGGCGCTATACGTTTTAACTACCTTTTGGTTTTCGTAGATTTCTCTCTCGACCAAGGACATTGCGTCGCTTACCAATATCTTTCCGCCGTAATTTGCGGTGTTCATCGAAAGCGCTCCGAGCGAATCGCTCGCATAAACGTCGGTACGCGAGAGCGTTCTCACGGTCGAGAAAAGAAGGTCGTAGTTCGCATAAGTTCCGTTTTGCAGCTGCTCGGATGAGCAAAGAGAGCTACTCGCCCCGACGAACATATACGAATAGTAGTGCGAGACCTCCTGCGTCTTTACCTTTGCGGTAACGGCGCCGAGATGATATCCGCCGCCGACATCCGAAACGAGCCCCTCCCCGTTATACGCCCTCGCCTCTTCTGAGGAAAGGAAAACGGGAGAATACATTGCGGAAAGGTGGGGAGAATACATCATCTCGTCGTTATCCCACGCCCGACTTATATATCCGCTGTCCTTAACGACTACCCTCGGCGGACTGCTCAGATTTATAATTTCGCTATACAGCGAGCTACCGAGGGGCGCTTCCTGCGCGTCGGGAAAACGAACTGAAATAAGGTCTGCATCCATTTCCTCGTTTCTTCTGTCCTTAACCTGTAAATGTTCTACCTTCATTCCCCATTCAAGCAGATATTCTTCAAGGGTAGGAAGAACTGTAAACGGATTTGTAAATATCATGACCGAGCCGACCTCGTCCATATATCTGTCTATCTTTTCGATAGGTGAAGTATAGTTTACATAGTAGTAGCTTTCCTTATCAAGCTCTCCGTTTCTATCGGCTACATAATCCTCGGTCGGCGCATTCATTATAAGCAGAGTACAGTCGCTTGGAATGTCCTCTTCGTCTAAGTTTATCGTCTTTACGGTAAGTCCGCTGTCGAGCAGAATACGGTAAAGCCCATAGCTCTCGCGGCTTTCCTCGCTCTCGGGATTTTCAGGGTCGTAGACCTTCTCGCCGTGCCCTACCGTGAAATAGGCGGTGGGGTTATCGTGCGCGGAGAGCGACAAAAGAACGTTTGCAATTTTATACTCTCCGTTAAACGCCCAATATCCGCCGTTGGAATCGTAGCTCCAAAATGAAGGCGCTCCTATTATACGGAATCTCTCTCCGCAGCTCACTATAACGTCGTTCTTTCTGATTTTCGTCGCCGACGTGGTACGGTATTTTTGAACTGCCGTCGGGTTCTTGTCGATATTCACCGTCACGACCTCGACGTTGTCCAAATATTTTTCGATTTCCTTCGCCATGACGTAAACGTATCTTGTTTCATAATCGGAAAGAAGATAGTCCTTATCGTTACAGAAGGTAATAGTTATCTCCTTCTTTATATCTCCTATCTCCGCCTTGAGCTCGTCCGAAAGAGTATAAAGCTTCTCGTCGGTCATATCTATATATACGTTTTTTTCGATGAAAAGCGCGTCAAGCCCTATGTTTATCAGAAGCAAGACCGCAACGACGGCAAAAGCAATCAAAGAAAGCAGTAGATTCTTTTTTTGCAGTCGGTTGTTTTTCTGTATCTTTCTCATATCTGTTTCCTTCCGAGAAATTATCGGTTTTTTCTCTTTGTCATAACGACGAAGGCGCAAGCCCCGACAGCAAGCGGGATAATCAGTATAAGTAACGTAGCGTAGAGGTCGCTCACCCTCGTGGTAAGCCCTTCAAGCATATTGTTCCCGATAGGCAGAGCGTTTGCTCCCTTCGTAGTATAGTCACAGCCGGCTTGCTCCAGAAGCGTAAACAAAAGCTCTCTGTTCGAGTAGACCTGTGAATTTAATACGTCGTTTGCAACGAGATATGCGCCGGATGATAAAATTACCTTTCCTTCTCCGCTTTGCGCCATTGCGAGTAAAACGAAGCTGCCCTCGTCCGAGCTTAGCTTTCCGTTCTTATACGCTTTTGCCGAGGGGTAGGCGGTGAGAATTGCGCTCGCCTGCGCCTTTTCTCCCTTTTCGAGAATTATGGGAGATGCGTCCTTTACTATCGTATAAGAGTTATTATATCTCTCAACCTCTGAATATATCTCACGTCCAAGCTCGCTGTCCGCATATTTCGTCACTAAGGTGTAGCCGTCGTGTGATATTGCGTTCTCGCTGTCCATAATAATAGAAGCGTCGGTTTTCATTCCCCATTCGGAAAGAAACGCTCTGAGCTGTGTCAGCTCCGACTTAATATAAGGGTCAAGACCTACGAAAAGCGTTCCGCCTCTCGAAAGGAAAGCAGAAAGCTGCTCTGCTTCTGAAATTATTCCCGAGCCGTCAGCCGCTCGCTCTATATCGTAGATTGGGTTCGACATAATGATAAGCTCTGCGTTTTCGTCTATTTTTTCGGAAAAGAGGTCTATCGTTCTCACGTCGTATCCCGAATTTATAAGCACGTTATAGAACGCAAGCAGCGACGACGTGTTCTCGCCGTGCGTGTTTGTAAAATACGCAATGGGGTGCGTGTCTCGCTGCACCCAGGAGAGCATGGAAAGCATAACCTCCTCGCCGTTATACGAGGTGATGGCTCCGCTTGCGTTAAGTATAAAGAAGTCGGAAAGGGTTAAAACCCTGTAATTTTCTCCGCTTGCTATAATCACGGTTTCCTTATTTATAACCGCACTTTGTACCTCGTTGCCGTTTTCATCTACCGTGTATTTATATTTCGAAAGCTTCTTCGGCTGTAAATAAATATTTACGTTGCTTATCTCTATAAAGTCGTGTCTTTCTGCGAGCTGATTCGCAGTTTGCCAAACGAGATTACAGATTATATCCGCTTCTATCTCTTCCTTTTCCATACAGAAGATAATCTCGGTCTGCTCCTCCCCGCCCAAAAAAAGCTCGGTGGAGGCGTTACTTACAGTATGCTGATAATTCTCTTTTTCAAAGAAGTACCACTTGTATTTTGAGCCGAGCGCAAAAATAATGATATTAAGAATAGCGATAAGGCACACGACGGCTGCCGTAAACGCTGCGCCTATTCTCGTATATTCTCGCGCGCGGGCGCTTTTACGTTTTATTTCCATTTCTTTTCCCCTTTTCAATTATAGCGGCGCTTGTCGTAAACACGCGCGGTAAGGAAAAGAAAAACGAACGCGATAGATAAATAATAGATAAGGGCAGGTATATCAAACACGCCCTGCGCGAAATTCGCCTGTCTTGAAAGAACAGAAACGCTTCTCAGGATAAAGCGAATGAAATATACGGGAATGAAGGAATTAAGCAAGCTTATCACCATAAACAAAAGCAAAATTCCGATAGTTCCCACAGCAGACGCGAGCTGGTTTTCGGTGAGAGCCGAAACGAACACGCCAACCGCTATAAACGCCATTCCGACGAGAAGCGAGGCGAAAAGATTTCCCAAAACTATAGGAGTTTTTACGTCTGCGTAGGCGTACAGAATGAGAATTTGCAGAGAGGATATAAGCATACAGGATGCAAATATCGTATAAGCCGCCAAAAACTTCGCGCCTACCATAGAGTAGACGGAAACGGGGGCGGTGAGCAAAAGCTGCTCGGTTCTCTGCTTTCTTTCCTCGCTGAACAGCTTCATAGTCAAAAGCGGAAGAAGCACGACGAAAACGAAGCTAAGATAGGTGAAATACGGAGTTACGTCCGCAGATAACGAAAAGAAGGTCGTGTAGCAGAAGATAGCTCCGCTTATCGCGAGGAAAACCGATGCAAAAATATATCCTATAGGCGTAGTAAAATACGACCTTATCTCTCTTTTATAAATTGCTAACATTCTTTTTTCCCCCTAATTACATTTTTCTTTCAGCGCCGCGGTCGACGAGCTTTAAGAAAACGTCCTCAAGCTCTGCGCCGACAGGCGCAATTTCCAATATCGGAAGATTATTCTCCGCGCAGGTATAGAAAAGCGCCTTTCTTATATCAACTCCTCTTTCGCTTTCAATGCGATACACGAGCGCGTCGCTTTCCTTTCCGCCCTCTAATTCAACCTTTTGTATTCCGCTCTTCTCCTTCAGGACGGACAGCACCTTGCCTTTTTCTCCGCTTATCTTCGCGAGGAAGCAATTGTTGTCCTCGATAGCGCGGGTTATCTCACTCGTAAGCTCGTTCGCTATAATCTTGCCCTTGTCTATAATTATAACCCTCTCGCAGACCGCCTGCACCTCGGAAAGAATATGCGTGCTCAAAATAACGGTGTAATTTTTGCCGAGTATTCTCAAAAGATTTCTTATCTCTATTATCTGCTTGGGGTCAAGTCCTACCGTCGGCTCGTCAAAGATGATGACTGGCGGATTTCCGATAATCGCCTGAGCAATTCCTACCCTCTGGCGATATCCCTTTGAAAGATTTTTTATCAGACGTTTATATACGTCGGTCAGCTTTACCGTCTCGCAGACCTCTTCGATGTGCTTCTTTCTGTCAAGCGCGCATTTTTTGAGGTCGAAAACGAAATTCAGATATTCCTCGACCGTCATTTCAAGATAAAGAGGCGGTTGCTCGGGGAGATATCCTATCTTCTTTTTTGCCTCAACGGGATTTTCGAGAATATCTATTCCCGATATTGAAACGCTCCCTGCCGAGGCGGACAGGTAGCCCGTCAAAATGTTCATCGCCGTGCTTTTTCCTGCTCCGTTCGGCCCTAAAAGACCTATAATCTCCCCCTCTTTTATTTCGAGCGAGACGTCGTCTAAGGCGTAGTTTGAGCCGTATCTTTTCGTGAGATGCTCTATTTTAATCATTGGAACTCTCTCCTTTTTCTTTGCTTTCCTTTTTATTTTCGATACATAATTTATTTTGAAATAAATAAAACTATATAAGTATAACACCATTATGTGAATATGATGTGAATTTGCGGTGTTTACAAGGATTTTTTTGCGTTTTTCTTGATTTCTTTTTTTGCCGTCAAAGTTTTCGTAAAAACGGAAACCCCGCGTTTTTCCGCGAGGTCTCCTTTTCTTTTTTTACGCTATTTGTAAAGTGTCGCTTCGGTCGCCCTTATCGGTTTTTTATTTCCTCATAGAAGCACGCTACCGACATCTGCATATACGGCTCAACCCACAGTATACCTATTCCAAACGTAAGCGCTCCGACGATAATCCAGCCGATAAAGCTGAGATGCAAAAGAAAGAGGTCGAATTTGTGCCCGTCCATCATTCTGCGGCTTTCATCCAAGCACTGCTTTGCCGTATATTCAGGGTGGTCGTTCATTATGTAAAACGCCATTGAATAGCTATACGTCTTTATAATTCCGGGAATTATAAGAAGCAAGCTCCAAAGAAAAATAAAAATACTTTGGAGAAGGCAAAGAACTAAGGATTTTGCAAATTTATCACCCTTAAACCCGTTAAAAATACGACCTATGTCGTTTTCTCCGCCTCTCGCTATCGCCATAAAGTTCTCAACGAAACCGACAAGGACGCATCCAAAAAAGATCCAACCTACGTAAACGAGTCCGAGCGCGCTCGATATCGCCGAGAAAACTAAAACTGCAACGAGCGCCGTCATCCATTTTTCACCGAAAATTTTGTTGCCCAACAAAAGTCGCGCTTTTTTTCTGATTTCATAATTGCTCATAATGATTCTCTTTTCTTGTTTTTATTTTTTTGCTCTTATACGAGCTTTTTATTCTCTAAAATTTTTACGTCGTCACAGCCGTCGATTTCTGCCAAGCTCACCTTTATCATCTCGCTGTGCGAGGTCGGAACGTTCTTTCCGACGAAGTCGGGACGGATAGGAAGCTCTCTTAGCCCCCTGTCTACAAGAACCGCGAGCTGTACCGAAAGCGGCCGCCCCTTGTCGAACACACCCTCTATTGCCGCGCGGACGGTCCTTCCCGTATATATTACGTCGTCAACTAAAACTACCTTTTTCTTGTCTATATCAAAGCTTATTTCGTTCTTCTTAAAAATCGGTTCCTTGTCTATTTTTGAGAGGTCGTCGCGGTAGAAGTTTATATCAAAGCCGCCGACAAAAAGCTCGCAGCCCTCTATTTCCTCTATCTTCTTCGCTATTCGACAGGCGAGGGGATATCCTCTTTTATGTATTCCTATCAAAACGAGCCCTTCAGCGCCCTTGTTGCGCTCTATAATTTCGTGTGAAATTCTCGTTATGGCTCTCGCTATTCCCCGTTCATCCATAAGGAGCGCTTTTTCATCATATTCAAAATACTTCTCTTCCATTCGTCTCCCCCCTCCTTTTACATTTTACATTATTTTTATAAAAAAATCAATATGTATAAATTGCGTTTTTTGTGTAAAAATAGAAACAAATCATTTCGGCTGCAAGGTTCATCAATTTCACTCGGTAAACAAAAAAAGCTTTGAATTATTCATTTTTCACTATTACTATTTTCTCGGGGGTTATATGCATCAAAGTAAAGAAAGCTACAATAAATACGTTGAGAAAAGAGCGAAAAAATCTCCTCTCGGAAAGAATTGCTTCGCTGCCTTTTGGGTTGGCGGACTTATCTGCGCATTTGGAGAGGCATTGCTGTATCTTTATTCCCTGCTTGGCGCAGACCAAAAGACCTCGTATTCGCTCGTGAGCGTCTCGCTTATCTTTATCGCCTCGCTCCTGACGGGGCTGGGGGTTTTTGATAACATAGCGAGGTATGCGGGCGCAGGAACGCTTCTCCCCGTCACCGGCTTTGCAAACGCCGTCGTCTCCCCCGCCATAGATACGAAAAGCGAGGGACTTATTCTCGGCGTGGGCGCAAAGATATTTACCGTCGCGGGCCCCGTCGTTTTGTACGCGATTATTTCGGGCGCCGTTTACGGTGTCGTCTATTATATCACATCCCTTTTTCTTTAAAGGAAGCCGTATTAAAATCGGTTATTAAAAAGCGTAAAGGAGAAAAAGCTTGCAAAAAATAATGTCACTCGGCAGAAAAATAAAAATTACCCACTCCGCCTCTGCCGTTGGGCACGAGGAGTTTTTCGGACCTTTGGGAGATAGCTTCGATTTTCACGACGAAAGCGACCGCTTCGGCGCAAAGAGCTGGGAGCAGGCAGAGGGAGAGCTCGAAAGGATAACTCTGAATCTGGCTCTTAAAAAAGCAAAGCTAAAGCCGTGCGATATCGACCTTCTTTTTGCCGGGGACCTGCAAAATCAGTGCGTCGCTTCTTCCTCGGGGCTCTCCTCCTTTGGTATTCCCTATATCGGTCTTTACGGCGCCTGCTCGACCTGCGCTGAAGCTATTCTCTGCGCCTCCGTCTTTCTTTCCGCCCAAAAAGCGCCCTCAAGATGCGTCGCAATAACCTCCTCGCATAACTGCGCTGCGGAAAGGCAGTTCCGTACCCCGATAGAATACGGCGGGCAGAGAACTCCGACAGCGCAATGGACCGCTACCGCCGCAGGCGCGTTTATAATTGAAAATTGTTTTTCAAAAGAAGACGCAGAAGAACACTCTAACGATTTACCAAATATTGACAGTTTTTGTCGGAAAACGCCCAAAAATATGACTTTTCCGAAAGAAAAGAGTATAAGTTTGTATTCAAACGAGGTTTTCGTTACCGAGGTTATGGCAGGAAAAATAATAGACAGCGGAGTGTCGGACGCGTCAAATATGGGCGCCGCTATGGCGCCCGCCTGCGCTCACAGCTTGGAGCATTACTTTAAAGAGACAAAAAGAAGTCCAAGCGACTTTGACTGTATAGTAACGGGCGATTTAGGAAAAGAGGGCTCGGAAATTCTTTACGACCTTCTCTCCTCGGTCGGAATTTCTATAAAGGAAAGGCATCTTGACTGCGGAATGATGATGTACGATTATAACAGGCAGGACGTACACAGCGGCGGCAGCGGTTGCGGCTGCAGCGCGTCTATTCTTTCCGCTCACTTTCTCCCCTCGATGCGAAGGGGGGATTTAAAAAACGTTCTCTTTCTTGCGACAGGCGCTCTGATGAGCCCGTCGAGCATACAGCAGGGGGGTACTATTGCGGGAATTGCGCCTCTTCTACGGCTTGAAATCTGATTTTTCTCGCCCTTCTCTTTCATTCAAAAAACGGCGTAAATAATAGTTTACGCCGCCCTCGCTTTTGTGATTTTTTCTTCCTTTTATATTATAGTTTTCAACATTGTTTTTAACATTTTAACATACCAATTTCACTCAAAAAGGAACTAAAAAAATGGAGTTTTTTTATGATTTATTAAAGGCGTTTGCCGTCGGAGGTCTTTTTTGCGCGCTCGCCCAGCTTTTGATAGACAAGACGAAGCTGACGCCTGCGAGAATACTCGTCTTTTTCGTCTGTCTCGGCGTTTTTCTCGGCGCTGTCGGGCTTTACGAGCCGTTAAAGGAGTTTGCCGGCTGTGGCGCGTCCGTTCCCCTTATCGGCTTTGGGGGAACCGTAGCGCGCGGAATTAAAGAGGCGGTAAACGAGCAGGGGCTGCTCGGCGCTCTTACCGGCGGTCTTACCGCCGCCTCGGCAGGCGTTTGTTCCGCTTTGCTCTTTGGCTACCTTTTTTCTATTATTTTCAAGGGAAAACCTAAAAGAATGAGCAAGCGGCGTTACTGATTTGACAGGAGCGCCATATCTCATTATCTTTTATCTTTCATTTTTCCTTCTTTTTTCAATGCTTCACTTTTATTTTTTAAAAATTTCTTTCATTTTTCTTTTTTAATTTTTATTGTTTTTTTATCCCATATATAATTTAATGAAGAAAAAAATAAAAATTTAAAGGCGTTGCAAATAATAATTTACAGCACCTTTTTTGAAAGCTCTACCTTTCCTTTTTTCTATTCAAAACGAGGGTAATATAAAAGGCGTGATATCAGTTTCAGAATATCACGCCTCTTTGTTATGATTGACTCTTCTCTATAATTCTATCTTTTTTATCCTTTTTTTCATTTTTATTATGTCTCTTACCATTTTTATACTGTCTTTTACTATATTCATACTCGACTCCGAGTTTTGTATTATTCTGACAGGGATTTCTATTATCTTCGCTTTTGCCCTCGTCGCAATTAAAATCGCCTCAAAATCAAAGGCGAAACGGTCTATTTCGCAATACGAGAAAATTTTTCTTCCCATCTCGCCCGAAAACGCCTTACATCCGCATTGAGAATCAGAGAGCTTCAGACCTCCTATTATACATAAAACCTTTATATACGCCTTTGAAACGAGCTTTCTTAAAAAGGAATACCCCTCGTATCCCTTTTTATCTAAATTTCTTGAGCCAACGGCAACGTCCGCCCCTTTTCCCTTCATTTCATCATAAAAGGTCTTGATAACGTCGCAGCCGTACGCAAGGTCGCAATCGGTGAACATCACGATATCTCCGCACGAAGCCAAGACGCCCTGCCTTACGGCGTAGCCCTTTCCCCTGTTTTCTTTATAATCAATGAGCTTTATCCTATCGTTTTTATATTCCTTTACGATATCGGCGCATCTATCTTTGGACCCATCATTAATTAAAATTATTTCATAATTATCTAAAAAGGTATTTTCCATATAGGAAGAAAGAGTATCCAACGTTTTTTCTATTACCTTTTCCTCATTATACATAGGAATGCAAAGAGATATTTTCATAATTTTACTCCTTTTTTAGTTCCTCTATATTCTATCACAATTTTCTCCACTTTTCAAGCGTTTTAATATATATAAAAATATATATATTAAATTAGTAAGAATTTTTTCAAACAAATGTTGAAAAATGAAAAGTTTTGTGGTAGAATATAGTTAATGAATTATGTATGTAAGCAAAAAAGAGAGAAGTAAACTTATTCTTTACATATTTTTTTGTTTCTTTGTCTTTTGATTACGTCGGATACAATAAAAATTACAGGAGAAAAAAATGGACTCGTTAAAAGAATTATGCGAAGCCGTGCTTGCGAATATAGAAAGCAAGGTTTCAACAACAATCTACAAGCTTTGGTATGCCGACTTAAAAATTATTTCTCTTTCGGATGAGGAAGCGCTGTTTTCTATAAACAGTGAATTTAAAAAGGACCTGATAGAAAAAAGACATATGGAATTTATTTCATCCTGTCTTTCTGAAGTTATCGGCTTTAAGGTAAAATGCTCTATCGTTTTCACTCCCGAAAAGGACGGCTTTCATTTATCTGCCTTCGCTTCAAGCGAAAACGATTATTCAATAGAGGAAAAGGAACCGCTCTTCCCTGTTTATACGCAGGACGACGAAAACGAACCTGATATTGCGACCACTATTGAAAGTCATATGATAGTCGAGGAATACACCTTTGATAACTTCATCGTTGGAGATTCCAATAAATTTGCCCACGCTGCCTGCACTGCTGTCGCAAATCAGGAGTCCTCCGAATATAATCCCCTTTTCATATGGGGACAAAGCGGTTTGGGTAAAACTCACCTTCTCTACGCAGTTACAAACGAGATAAAGAGGACTAACCCAGCGGTAAAAATCATCTACAAGAAGTGCGAGGAGTTCACAAACGAGCTTATCTCCGCTATCTCTACCTCAACGACTTCTTCCTTTCGTGAGAAATATCGCTCAGCCGACGTTCTTTTGATAGACGATATTCAGTTCATTGCCGGAAAAGAGTCGACGCAGGAGGAATTTTTCCATACCTTCACATCTCTTTACGAGGCGGGAAAAAAGATTATTCTTACCTCCGACCGTCCGCCAAAGGAAATAACTCCTCTGTCAGAGCGTCTGCGCACCCGTTTTGAATGGGGCCTTATGGCAGATATCCAGCCGCCTACCTTTGAGCTTCGCACGGCTATCATTATGAAAAAGGCGGAATCTCTCAATATAAACATTTCTCCCGAGATAGTCAATTACCTCGCAGAAAAGTTAAATAACAATATAAGACAGATAGAGGGCGCTATAAAGAAGATAAACGCGATAAGCGTACTTACGGCTTCTCCCATTACACTCGCTATGTGTAAGAGAGCAACGACAGATTTTCTTTCCGGCTCAAACTCAGTCTCTTTTACGGTAGATAAAATATTTAACGCTGTTTCTCAAAAATACAATATACCAGTAGAGGATATCAAGAGCGCAAAGAGAAATGAAATGATTGCCTCTGCCCGTCATATCTGTATCTATCTTATAAGAACTCTGACAGACCTGCCTCAGACCGAGATAGGAAAGCTCTTTTCGAGAAATCATGCGACTGTTATCGCCTCTCTTAAAAAGGTAGAGAAGGATATAAAGGAAAAGAAAAACGTTGAATACGATATTGAAGAGCTTATAAATACGATAAGAACATAATTTTTAACATTTATATGTTCAAAAGCAGGCGTTTTTATGTTGAAAGATATTCAAAAATTCGTTTAAAAAATCGTTTTATTTTATAACATTTTCAATATTGAAAAGATGTTAAAAGTTCTTGACATAATTTTACATACATTTTTTATTTTTCCAACATTGAAGCAACATCAAAAAACAGCTATATAAAGCCAAAAAAAGCAACATTTAACAATTTAAACATCCCCTACTATTACTACTACTATTTATATTATTTATATTATATTTATTTCGAGCTTCGCTCTTTAAATAAAAAGAAACACAAAGGAGTAAAAAATGAACATTACCTTTCACAAAGAAGAATTTATAGAAAAGCTTTCTCCTGCTATGGGCAGCGTGTCGAGTAAAAATACGATAACATCAATAGAAGGAGTTTTAATAGAAGCGGACAAAGAGACATCCCTTATAAAAATTTCTTCCTACGATATGAAAAAAGGTGTTATCGGATATTTAAAGGCGGAGAGGGTCCTTGAGGGCGGAAGCTACATAATAAACGCTCAGCGACTTATGCAAATTTTGCGCCTTTTGCCTGATGACGATATTATAAATATCACGGTAGACGGTGGATATAACACGGTTATTTCGAGTGGAAAGAGCAATTTCTCTTTATTTGCAATAAAGGGCTCGGATTTTCCGAAGCTTCCTGAGCTTAAAGGAGAAAACGGATTTATAGCCGACTCTTATATTCTTAAAAAAATGATAGGAAAGGTTCTTCATTCCGTTGCGGAGCAGGACACGAGACCTATGCTCTGCGGAGCTTTCTTTAAAATAAAGAAAAATAAGCTTGAAATAATTTCCTGCGACAGCTATACCCTTTCAAAATGTGATATAGTGAGTGAAATTACAGACGTTTCTGATAATAGCGAAATGGATTTCTCGTTTATAGTACCAGGTCACGCATTGAACGAGCTTGTAAAAATCCTTTCCGACAAGGGCGGAAATATAAAGGTAATGCTCACGAGAAAGCACGCTATCTTTAATTTTGAGGATCTTGTATTCTTCACTCGCTTAATTGACGAGGAATATATAGATTACAATAGAATAATACCGAAAAACAACGATATAAAGGTAACTCTTGACAGAGGCAGATTTCTCGTAGGTCTTGAAAGAGCTAATCTTATAGCAGAGGAAAAGAGCTCACGCTCTTACGTGAAGATAATTGTAGACGGGGAAAATATTTCTCTCGCTTCAAAATCTGCGAGCGGTGAGGTATATGACGAAATGAGCTGCGCGCACGAGGGCGAAAATATTAAGATAGCGTTCAACTGCCGTTATCTTATAAACAGCATAAGAGCCGCAGACAGCGACGTAATAGATATGACCTTTAAATCTCCTACACAGAGTGTTACGATAGCGCCTCATGAGAAAAAGGCGGACGAGGACTTCTTCTATATGGTACAGCCGGTAAGAATGAATGAATAAAAGATGAAGATAAAAAATCTAAAGGCGGAAAATTTCAGAAATATAGAAAAAGCGGAAATAAATTTTTCTGAGGGAGTAAATCTTCTATACGGTCAAAACGCGCAAGGGAAAACCAATATTTTAGAAGCTATATATTATTTTGCGCGGGGAAAAAGCTTCCGAATGGCGTCTGACAACGAGCTTAAAAGATTCGGCGAACAGGGATTTTATATAGAAATGCTCTTTGAAAGCGAAGAAAAGAAAAAATCTCTCGCCTACCGTGTTTACGGAAAGGAAAAGAAAAAATATAAGGACGGCGCAGAGGAAGAAAAGATAGTAAATATGCTCGGACATTTCAGAGCGGTACTGTTTTTTCCGGAGCATTTAATGCTCGTAAAGGAAGGACCTCATCTTCGCAGAGATTTTGTAAACGTCGGAATAAGTCAGATAAAGCCGATGTATATGAATATATATTCAGAGTATAACAAAATTCTCGAAAACAGAAACGCAGTGCTGAAAAATGCTCAAAAGGGATTGTTTTTTGAAAGAGAGCAGCTCTATGTCTGGTCGGCTGCGCTCGCAAAAAGAGCCGGCTATATAAACGAGAAAAGAAGAGAGTACATAAAAGAAATAGAAAAAAGCGCAAAAAGAATTTTATACGAAATCTCAAACGGCAAGGAAGAGCTTTCTCTTGAATACAAGTGCGATACCGACGGCAGCGAAAATTTAGAAGAACAGTATATAGAAATTTTAAACGGCTCTATCGACAAGGAAATAATGGCCGGTTGTTCTCTTTTCGGTGTTCACAGAGACGATATAGAGATAAAGATAAACGGAATTTCTGCGCGCTCCTACGCATCTCAGGGACAGCAACGCTCTATCGTCCTTGCTCTTAAAATGGCGGAAGGAGAGGTTTGTCGCAATTGGTGCAAGGAAAATCCCGTATTTCTCTTTGATGACGTTTTAAGCGAGCTTGATGAACAAAGACGCGCTTATATATTGGAAAAAAAAGAAGATAAACAAATTCTGATTACCTGTTGTGAAAAAAACGGATTTGAGGAAGGCAACGTAAATATTATAAAGGTGGACAAGGGAAGGTATGTATCTTCATATAGGTAACGGAGTGACCGTTAAAAAGAAGGATATAATAGGAATTTTCGATATGGATACGGCGACTGTATCTATAAGCAGCAGAAAATTTCTCTCCGATATGCAAAAAAAGAAGAAGGTCTTATACGGGGAAAGCGATATTCCGCGCTCCTTCATTCTTTTGAACGGAGAAGAAAAGGGAAAATATAAAATTTATCTTTCAAAAATTTCAGCTGTCGGACTTAACGCTAGAATAGATAACGAGGCAGAAGAAATTTTATAACAAGAGATATGTATATAATTATTTACATTTCATAGGAAGAGGATTAAAGAATGGAAAACAGACCCGAAAAGAATGGCTATGATGACAGTCAAATACAGGTGCTTGAAGGACTTGATGCGGTAAGAAAAAGACCGGGAATGTATATTGGAACTACATCAATTAAGGGACTTCATCATCTTGTTTATGAAATAGTTGATAACTCGATAGACGAGGCGCTCGCAGGAGAATGTAGCTGTATAAGAGTAAATATACATGAGGATAACAGCGTATCTGTGCAGGACGACGGACGAGGAATACCCGCCGGAATAAATGAAAAGTTAGGTCTTCCCACTCTCGAGGTCGTTTATACCGTATTACACGCAGGAGGAAAGTTCGGCGGAGAGGGCTATAAAATAGCGGGAGGTCTCCACGGAGTCGGAGCTTCCGTCGTAAACGCGCTTTCCGAATGGGTAGAGGTAGAAAACTGCCGAGACGGAAAGAAGTACACCGAGCGCTTCGAGCGAGGAAAGGTAGCTCGTCCCTTTGCCTGCGTAGGAGATAGCGACACGCACGGTCTTTACGTAAGATTTAAGCCGGACAGTACGATATTTGAAGAAACCGTCTTTGAATTTGAAACTATTCTTAACCGAATGAGAGAGCAGTCATTTTTAAACGCGGGAGTTAAAATTATTTTGACAGACCTGCGCGGCGAGGAAAAGGTAGAAGAGGTCCTTCACTACGAGGGCGGTATAGTAAGCTTCGTTGATTATCTTAATAAGACGAGACACGTAACCCCTCTGACAAACGACATAATCTATATGAAGGGCGAAAAGAACGGATCTATCGCGGAAGTGGCTATGCAGTATAACGATAGCTACAACGAGAGCATAGTTTCCTTCGCCAACAATATGGCGACGATAGAGGGAGGAACTCACGAGACCGGCTTTAAGAATGCTCTGACGAGGGTAATTAACGATTACGCAAGAAAAAAGGGCATACTGAAGGATAACGACAAAAACCTGTCGGGCGAGGACGTAAGAGAAGGTCTTTGCGCTATTATAAGCGTAAAGCTGACCGACGCTCAGTTTGAGAGTCAGACGAAAGCGAAGCTCGGGAACTCGGATATAAGAGTTTTAGTTGACGGAATAGTAGGAGCAAAGCTCGAAGAATATCTCGAAGAAAATCCCCAACAGGCAAAAACTATTATAGAAAAGGCGCTTTCCGCTTCCCGCGCGAGAGAGGCGGCGAGAAAGGCGAGAGAGCTTTCAAGAAAGAACGTATTGCAGGCGTCGTCCCTGCCCGGAAAGCTGAGCGACTGCCAGGAAAGGCGAGTTGAGCTGACAGAGCTTTATCTCGTAGAGGGAGATTCCGCAGGCGGCTCTGCGAAGGACGGCAGAGACAGTAGATATCAGGCAATTTTACCTTTGAGAGGAAAGGTCTTAAACGTAGAGAAAAGCAGACAGGATAAGGTCTACGGAAACGAGTCGTTAAAGCCGATAATTCAAGCGCTCGGATGCGGAATAGGAGAAGAATTTGATATACAGAAGCTTCGCTACGGAAAGATAATAATTATGGCGGATGCCGACGTTGACGGCTCTCACATTCGTATACTTTTGTTGACATTCTTCTTCCGTCATATGAGAAAGCTCATAGAGGACGGACATATATTCTTAGCGCAGCCCCCGCTTTACAAAATCAAGAAGGGTAAGCAGCAGGAGAGATACGCTTTCTCCGACGCCGAGAGAGACGCGATAATAGAAGAGCTCGGCGGAAATATCGAAGCCGAGAGATATAAGGGTCTTGGTGAAATGGACCCCGAGCAGCTTTGGGAAACAACGATGGACCCCGAGAGAAGAACGCTTCTCAGGGTGGAGATAGACGACGCTATTGCGTGCGACCAGATGTTCTCGGTATTAATGGGAGATTTGGTTGAGCCGAGAAGGGAATTTATCGAGAAAAATGCGAAATACGCGCAGAACCTCGATATATAATCAGGTGAAAAAATGAGTAAAAAGCAATTAAATCATTTTGAGGGAAGCATTGAATTTCCCAATCAGAAAATTGAAGAACGGAATATGGAAAAAGAGGTCAAGACCTCGTTTATAGAATATTCCATGAGCGTTATAACGAGCCGTGCTCTGCCCGACGTTCGAGATGGATTGAAGCCGGGACAAAGAAGAATACTCTACGCTATGTACGAGGACGGTCTCACCTATGAAAAGCCGTTTCGAAAGTCGGCGACAACCGTCGGTAACGTGCTCGGTAGATATCATCCGCACGGCGACACAGCCGTATATGAGACGATGGTAAGAATGGCTCAGCCGTTTTCGCTCCGCTATCCTCTTATCGAGGGACACGGAAACTTCGGTAACGTAGACGGAGACGGAGCCGCCGCTTACCGATATACCGAGGCGAGAATGGCAAAAATGGCGAACTATATGCTCCTTGATATAGAAAAGGAGACGGTTGATTTCATACCGAACTTCGACAACAGCCGAAAAGAGCCGACAGTTCTGACCTCTCGCTTCCCCAATCTATTGGTGAACGGATCGGTAGGTATCGCCGTCGGTATGGCGACGAATATTCCGACGCATAACTTGGGCGAGGTCGTGGACGGAATTATCTACCGTATGGAAAATCCCGAATCTACCGTGCTCGAATTGATGCAATATATAAAGGGCCCCGATTTTCCTACCTATGCGACAATTTACGGCACGAAGGGAATTTACGATGCGTACAGCACGGGAAGAGGCCGCGTTTACGTCAGAGCAAAAGCGCATATAGACGATGAAAAGAAGCAGATAATCTTTACTGAAATTCCTTTTCAGGTAAGAAAGGGACTTCTCGTTGAGAGCATAGGAAAGCTTGTAAACGACAAGAAGATAGACGGAATTACAGGCCTGAGAGACGAGTCCGGACGAGCAGGAATGAGAATTGTGGTCGATTACAGGAGAGACGCTAACGGCGAGGTCATCTTAAATCAGCTCTATAAGTACAGTCAGCTTCAGGACACCTGCGCTATAAATATGATAGCGCTCGTAAACGGAGAGCCGAAGCTTCTGAGCTTGCCTCAGATTTTGGACAACTATATCTCCTTCCAAAGAGGAATTATCCGTAAGAGAACCGAATTCGAGCTGAAAAAGGCGCTCCACGAAATGCACATCTACGAGGGCTACAAGATAGCGATAGCTCATATTGATGAAATTATCGAGATAGTTAAAAAGAGCGAATCCATTCCCGACGCAAAGCAAAAGCTTATGGAAAGGTTCGGTCTCTCGGATTATCAGGCGCAGGCGATAGTAGAAATGACGATAGGCCGTCTCTCCGGTCTTGAAAGACAGAAGATAGAAAACCGTCTCGCAAAATTGCAGGAGTTAGTCGAGGAGCTGCAAGGAATTTTAGCCGACGACGGCAAGATTATGCAGATAATAAAGGATGACCTAATCGAAATTAAGAAAAGCTACGCAGACGAGCGAAGAACCACGCTTATCGAAAGAGCGGAGGAAATCGACGACGAGGACCTTATAGAGAGAGAAACCTGTATAGTTACGTTTACAAATGACGGTTATATCAAGCGTCAGCCCGCCGCAACCTACTCGGCTCAACGCAGAGGCGGTAAGGGTATTATCGGTATGACGACCAAGGAGGAGGACTTCGTTGACAACGTAATAGTTGCAAACAGCCACTCATTCCTTATGATGTTTACGAACACAGGAAAGGTTCATACCAAGAAGGTATACAGAATACCCGAGGCGTCTCGCACGGCGAAGGGAACGAACCTCGTAAATATTCTTCAGTTAGAGGAGAACGAAAAGGTTACGGCGGTTATAGCCGTCGCCGAGTTTAACGAGGGCGAATATTTGACAATGGTGACGAAAAATGGTATAATGAAGCGAACGCTTCTGTCAGATTTCGAGTACCAGCGCAGAGGCGGAAAGATAGCGATATCTCTCGACGAGGGAGACGAGCTTCTCTTCGTCCGTCATACGAAGGGCGGCACCGACATTCTCGTCGCATCCGGTGAAGGTATGGCAGTCCGCTTCAACGAGGATAACGTAAGATGTATGGGACGACTTGCCCGCGGAGTTCGCGGAATTCGCCTCAGGGACGACGATAAGGTCGTAGGTCTTGCGATCATCGAGGAGGACAAATATCTGCTCACCTTAACCGAGGGCGGCTACGGAAAGAGAACCTCCTTTGAGGACTTCCGAGAAATGAAGAACCGAGGCGGCAAGGGCGTTGCGTGTCACAAGATAAGCGAAAAGACAGGAAAGCTCGCGTCTATTGCCACGGTAAGCGAAAGCGACGATATCATGATAATTACGAACGAGGGAATTATAATCCGTACTCCCGTTGAAGGTATTCCGATATATTCAAGAACGGCAGGCGGCGTAATCACTATGAGAATGAACGAGGGCTGTTCGATAGTCAATTTCGCAAGAGTTGAAAAGGAAGAAGAAATAGAGGCGCTCGCCGAAGAACAGGAGAAGGCAGAAAAGGAAATAGAAACCGGATCCTTTGACGGAGAGCCTTTGCCTGAGGAAAAGGACGAGGAATAAAAATCAAAAATACCTCAAACGGTAAAACAGGCGAAAGCTGGTTTTAACAGCAACCCCTTTGATATATAACCCCTAGTGAAAGAAAACTAAAAAAGCCAAAAACAAAAAGGAGTTTTTACTATGACCTACAACGAAAAAATTGTTAAACTTCGCAAGGCAAACGGATATTCACAGGAGACATTTGCAAAGCTTGTCGGCGTTTCAAGACAGGCGGTTTACAAATGGGAGTCCGGCGTATCTTATCCGGAGGCAGAAAAGCTAATCGAAATCAAAAAGATTTTCGGAATTAAGATCGACGATCTTTTGGACGATAGCTACGAGGTAGTTGTCGACAAGAAGCCGAAGAAGAAGGAAGAAAAGCCCGAACAGGCAAAGCCGAAGGCAGAGGAAAAGAAGGAAGAGCCGAAGGCAGAGGAGAAAAAGGAAGAGGTAAAGCAGGAAAAAGCTCCCGCAGCTCCTCAGAAGAAGGCGTCAAGCGGACGTTTTGGCCTCTTGAACGGCATTTTCGGAAGAAGAAAAAAATAAAACAAAATAAAAAACTACATAAGGAGAAAAAGACATGAAAAAATTTTTAAGCGCGGCAGTTCTCTTGCTCGCAATGCTTTCCCTTTGCTCTTGCGGAAAGTTTGAGTGCGATATTTGCGGAGAAGAAAAGGTAGGAAGATATGAAAAGGACGAGTTCTTGGGACAGGAAGTTTATTACTGCAAGGACTGCTACGAGGACCTTGACAATATAGCTTCCGGCTTGGAAGGAATCTTTGGCGACTAATAAAAAAACAAAATAGCGTAGGTTAAGCCGAATTTGTGAAATTTTGCAAATTCGGCTTTTCCTTTTGCATAAATTCTTTATTTTTTACCAAATAATAGAGAAACCGTATACATATTATAATATAAATGCGAGGTCTTTATGGTAAAGGGATGCGAAAAGCGAGTGGTAGTATATAAGAGCCGTGGCAGTAAATATTTTTCAGAGGTCTATTTTATAATGAAAGAGGGAGCGAAAGAAAAAAACGAGGAAAAGAAGGATATAATCGCCGAGGCGAATAAAATTATAAGCGAATGCGCAATAAGAAAAAGAAGGAAAAGAACGAGAAAAAGGGAGCTTTTCGTTCGCATCCTGTTTTTGCTTTCAGGCGCTGTCCTGGCGTTTCCCTTATACCTGCTTTTTTCCTTTTTAGAGTGCTTTTAAGGCGTATTGAGGAGAAAAAAACAAACTGTTGCAAATCGCTTATAGGTGTGCTATAATAATTATAATGTATTTGTTCGTTTAGTGTCTTTTATAAGAAAGACGAAATGGGAAGTTTGACCTGCCGTCAGGACGTTTGGACAGGCAGGAGATTCCTGACTTAAAATCAGATAAAACAATATTTCTCTTATATGCGGCCGCAGGCGTATATAAGGGGCTTTTTCCTGCGGAGAAAAGAGTTAATATGGCAAAAACACAAAAGACAAAAACACAAAAAGAAAAAACAACAAAAACAAAATCAAAATCAAAAGTAAAGGTAATGCTTTTGGGCGGACTTCAGGAGATAGGAAAAAACCTCACCGTCATAGAATACGAGGAGCATATCGTTATAATAGATTGCGGCCTCGCCTTCCCTGACGACGAGATGCTCGGAATTGATTTGGTAATTCCCGATATCTCTTATCTTGAAAAGAACGCAAACAAAATCCACGGAATTTTGCTCACGCACGGGCACGAGGACCATATAGGCGCGCTTCCCTTCGTTTTGCGCAGTATAAACGTTCCGATATACGCAACGGCGCTGACTATGGGAATTTTAAAGAGAAAATTAGAGGAATACCGACTTCCGAACACGCCCGACCTGCGTACCGTTATGGCGGGAGACGTTGTAAATTTAGGAGTTTTCAAGGCGGAGTTTGTTCGGGTGAACCATTCGATAGCCGACGCCTGCGCGATAGCGATAAAAACTCCTGCGGGCGTAATATTCCACACGGGAGATTTCAAGCTCGACGTCTCTCCGATAGACGGAAAAATGATGGACGTCACGAGAATAGGCGAGATAGGAAACGAGGGCGTCCTTTTGATGCTCGGCGAGTCCACGAACGCAGAAAGAGTGGGCTATACCCCCTCCGAAAGAACGGTAGGAAAATCCCTTGACTCAATATTTGCAAACAATAAGGAAAAGCGAATTATAATAGCGACCTTTTCCTCAAACGTTCACAGAGTTCAGCAGATAGTAGACGCCAGCGTAAAGCACGGAAGAAAAATTGCTATTATAGGAAGAAGTATGCTTAACGTGGTGGGCGCGGCGACCGAGCTCGATTATATAAAAGCCCCCGCAGGCGCTATTATAGATATCAAGGAGATAAGAAAATATAATCACGAAAACCTGACGCTTATAACTACGGGAAGTCAGGGCGAGCCGATGTCCGCCCTCTACAGAATGGCGTTCTCCGAGCACGATAAGGTGAAGCTCGGCGCAAAGGACTTGGTAGTTTTAAGCTCCAGCCCTATCCCGGGCAACGAAAAGCTGGTAGGAAAGATAGTAAACGCTCTGACCAAGAGCGGAATTAAGGTGGTAAACGACTCGATAGCCGACGTTCACGTGTCGGGGCACGCCTGCAGCGAGGAGCTGAAGCTGATGCTCGCCCTCGTGCGCCCGAAATTCTTTATGCCTATTCACGGAGAGATAAAGCATCTTTACGCGCATAAAGAAATTGCCGAATTTATGGGAATTTCTCCCAAGGATATTTTTATAGGCGAAAACGGAATGGTCCTCGAGCTTGACAAAAAATCTGCCAAATGGAACGGAAGCGTCACTGCGGGCAAGGTGCTGGTAGACGGCGCCGGCGTTGGCGACGTAGGAAACATAGTGTTAAGAGACCGTCGGCTTCTCTCTCAGGACGGACTTATAGTCGTGGTTGCTACCGTCGATATACAGGAAGGGCTTCTCATTTCCGGTCCCGAGGTCGTGTCGAGAGGGTTCGTTTACGTTCGCGAGTCGGAAGCGCTCATCGAAGAAATTCGAAAATTGGCGCAGAGGACTATCATTACCGTGCTTGACGACGGCGTCCGCGACTGGACCGAGCTGAAGAACGCAGTAAGAGATGCGCTCTCCGCTGCGCTTTACAACAAAACGAAGCGCAAGCCGATGATTTTGCCGGTAATAATGAATTTGTAATATAGACGAAAAATGAAAGCTTTTGTTAATATAGCGAACGTTTATCCTCTTTTAGAGCAAATTTATGAGGGGAAAACTCTGTTTGAAATAAAAACCGAGGGGCTTTTTTCGGGCTTTGCGCTTCCCTTCGAGTGTATAAAAGAGAAAAAAACCGAAAAAACAAGACAACGCCCCCCACAAAAAGAGAAAAACAGACAAAAAGAAGAGAGTTTTTCCGCCGCAAGCGGTGAACTTGCGCAAAACGAAGAAGAAAGCGGAGAAATAAACTGCGAAATCGACTGCAAAACGGCGAGCTGTGGAGAAATTATTCCGAAAAATGCAAAAAATATAGGCGAAGTGGTGGATAGCTTTCCGTTTTTTTATAAAAACTATATCGCAGAACCGAAAAACGAGGAGGCGAAGGCGCGCCGATTTGGCGCCGTCGCGCTTTTAATGGATTTTTGGAAGCGAAATTATAATTCCCCGCCGCCCGACTTCGAGCGAGGGGAACGGGGAAAGCCCTATTTTAAGGAAAAATCGCTTTCCTTTTCAATCTCGCATTGTGAAGGTCTGGTTTGCTGCGCCTTTTTGGAAAAAGAGGAAAAAGGTGAGATAGGCGTCGATATCGAGCGAGTAAAAAAAGGACTTTCCGACGGCGAGTACAGCCGCTTGAAAAGCATTTCACGGCGCTTCTTTTGCGAGAGCGGGGAGATGGAAATCTCGAACGAATGTAAAGAAAAGTTTGCTTTTTCCTTTGCGGAGCTATGGACGGAAAAGGAAGCGCTTATAAAACTGACGGGCGAGGGCTTCTCTGCCGTCGGCAAGACGGCCACGCTTGACGCAGAGGTGACCGCCTACAAGGCGTCATACAATAAAGAGGATTTCATCATTTCTGTTGCTATATCAAAAGAGGAATAAAAGAATTATAAAGCTTGTCATTGCCTTGCGGCGTGACGGGCTTTTCTTTTTAAAACAAAGGAACGAAAAACGAAAAATTGCATAAAATAAAAAAGGGGCTATGTTGACAAAGGGCAGAAAATATGGTATATTCAAAGTAGAAAGCAAGAAATGTGTCGAAACAA
Organism: Eubacteriales bacterium; assembly: GCA_045587025.1. Lineage (GTDB taxonomy): Bacteria > Bacillota > Clostridia > Oscillospirales > CAG-272 > UBA1740. The sequence continues at coordinate 2,593 of JAZNBK010000059.1, read as the reverse complement.
AAATAAAAAACCTACGGAGAAACTATGAGTAGTTTGTTGCTTGAACCATTAAAGTATTACGAGCAAGAGGGACGAGAAAAGCAGAAACAAAACGTCGAAAGCTTCTTTTGCGAGCTTAAAGAGCGCTCGGGAGTAGACGTCGAGCAAAACAAAAAGACGGTGGCGAGTTATAGACAAAAGGAAAAGGAAATTAAGGCGCTCCAAAAAAAGCTCTCCCTGAAAAAGCTTTTGAGAGTTTTTCTGTTTATCGTTTGCGCTATTGGCGTTTTTATGACGATAGGCGGAATTTCTTCGCCGAATATACCATTGATTTTGATTGGCATCTTAGCCGTCGCTCTGCCGTTAGTTTTCATTTTTTCTAAGCTGAATAAAAATATTAAGAATTTCTCGGAATTTATAGACGGCGAAAAAAAGAAGGCGAACGAGCTGCTTTCGCAGGCGTGGGAGGAAATGGCTCCCCTCAATTCGCTTTTTACCGACAGAGACACGATAGATATAATAGAAAAAACGTTACCCGAGCTTAATTTTGACGACCACTTCTCTGCCGAAAGGGAGAGAGAGATAAGAGAGCTGTGCGGATACTCGGCTGAGTATAATGAAAATCGTTCGGTTGTCGACGTTTTGTCAGGCAAATATAAGGGCAATCCCTTTATCTTTGAAAGACATCTGATACACCGTTTGGGAGATGAGACCTATTACGGCAGCTTGACGATTACCTGGACCGAGCATTACAGAGACAGCAAGGGAAATTCAAGAACGAGAGTTCGCACGCAAACCCTGCACGCCTCGGTCGTGAAGCCGAAGCCCTTCTATCATCAAGACACGGTGCTGAAGTATTTTCCGCAGGGCGCGCCCTCGCTCTCCTTTACGAGAGAAGGCCTGTATCACGATGATAAATCCGAAAGACAGATAGAAAGAATTGTAAAGAAAGGTGAGCGAAAGCTCAAGAAGAAGGCGCAGGAGGCGCTTTCAAAGGGCGGGGGCTTTACCGAAATGACGAACGCCGAGTTCGACGTTCTTTTTGACGCTCTGAACAGAGACAATGAGGTAGAGTTCCGTATGATGTTCACTCCGCTTGCGCAGAACAATATGGTAGACCTTATGCGCTCCGAGGTCGGCTATGGAGATGACTTTGATTTCTATAAGCAAAAGAGGACGAACGTTATACACTCTGACCATGCGCAGACGTGGAATATGGATAGCGCGGCGAAAAGCTATTATTCCTTTGATTTTGAGGAAATAGAAGCAAAGTTCAAAACGATAAACGAGGAATACTTTAAAAGCGTATTTTTCGATTTTGCGCCTCTGCTCGCAATTCCTATGTATCAGGAAAAGCCGGTTAAATCGTTAGAGCCGCTAAAAGAATATGATGTAAACTATACTATACACGAATACGAGACGCTTGCAAACCGAATGGAGCAAGGACTGTTTGTAGCGCCGGGAAGCGCGACGAGGGCGATTCTGAAGGCGCGCGGAGTAAAGAGGATAGGCGAGACCGATACTGTTGAAATGACCGGCTACTCGTATGAAGCGTTCCCGAGGACCGACTTTGTCCCCGTTTACGGCGGAGACGGCAAAGTCCATATGGTTCCTGTTCCCTGGACCGAATACATACCGAACGCGCGCACGTCGTATATCGAGGTGGGCAGGAATGATAAAGCGAGAGGAAAAGAAGAAAAAGGCGACAGGGCGGTATATCACGGACTTGTTGCAAAACATTTTGAATATTAAAAATAATATAAACAAAAGGAGAAAAATTATGGCAAACCAACTCGACGAATTGAACCCCGAAGTAAGAGAAGAGGGCTTGGACACGAACGTTATAGCCAAGAAAATTCCCGTAAAGGTGGGCGTTGGCTCTACGATTTTTGAGATAGTCCTTTGGCTCTTGGGCATCATCCCCGGTCTTGTCTTTCTGTTTATGAAGGTCAAGGCGAAGAATTATTTCCAGCAGCTCGAGCAGAAAATCCAGAGAAACGCATCTCAAATAGATAACTATCTCGAACAAAGAGTAGTCGTCTTGCAGAACTGCGCAAAGCTTCTTGATAAGGCGATGGACCTTGACAAGAGCACCTTTGAGAATATCGCCCGTTACCGTGCAGGAACCCCTGCGGCAGACGAGAACAGAAACGAGGTTTCGAGCCAGCTCGATAAGCTTCAGACGAGCGTAAACGTTGCTTTTGAAAACTACCCCGACCTCGAGGCGCACGACCAGATAGCAGACGCAATGCAGCAGAATATGTATCTGCAAAGAGAAATCACCGCTGCAAGAGAGCTGTATAACGATACGGTAAACGAATGGAACAGAGATATTTTTGCATGGCCCACGAAGATGATAGTGGCGGCGAAAAACGGATACACGACGAGAATTCCGTTCATTGCCTCTGCCGAAATCAAGGAAAAGGCGAAGGGCGTGTTCTTCTGATTAAAAAACAAAAAGACGAAGAATTTAGCGTAGTGTCCTTAAGGGCACTACGCAGCGATATAAATCCCTCGCGGGATTTGTGATATACGCGCGCTGCGTGCGATATATCTTCAATGCGATATGCCCTTTGGGCGTGTAGTATGCTTGGCGCGAGGAATTTATATCATA
>JAZNBK010000058.1:0-2796 GCA_045587025.1 Eubacteriales bacterium | reverse complement strand
CAGCGCGATGAAAATGGTAGGTTTGCCCCAGGTGGACAAAATGACCACCCGGAGGAAAAACTCAAAACGAGTGAGCGCATAGCCAAGGAAATCGGCAAGAGCGAGAAGCACGTAAGACGTGCCGAGCAATACGCGCAGGCTCTTGATCTTGCGGATAGTGTTTGTCCAGGTATTAAGAAAGATATTTTAAGCGGCTTCATCAACACCACAAACAAGGATGTTATAGCATTGCTGAAAGCGGACAAAGAAGATCTTCCCGACATGATTGACGAGCTGCGAGGGATTAAGAAAAAGGAAGACGTGGAAGAAAGGCATCCTATCGAAGACAGCGTTGCCGATGTGAGTATGGTCGGAAATGCCAATATGTTTATTAGCAGTATGAACAATTTCCTTTCAAGATTTCCAAAGTTGCGACTTGATCCTGCGTACATTCCTCGCACGTTAGAAGTGATCGAAGCTGTCCGCGATTACTTGAATGAGGTGGAAAAAGATCTTTTGGATGCGCTTGCAGAAAGCAATGTTAACACGAACAACCTCAAACCGGAACAAGAATCATAACCTCGTGCCAAGATGGCGCAAAGCGAAATAGAGAGTGGTATGGGTCAATTTGACCCATACCAAAACGAAAATCCTCCATACATAGTGCGTACGCACACCGCCTGAGACCACGCCGCAAATCTTCACGGAAGGAGGCTCAACATAGTCTGCGGTACGGTCAAGGACAAGAACGAGGAAGATTAGAGACGCGCCACCTTACGGGATAGGGCTCTGTCCTATACTGTAACAAGCATAGCAAACGTGGCTACGCCAGCTTGCCCGTCTTTGCTTCGGCGCAAAGACAATTTAGGGATGGCTCCCTAACACCCTCGAAAATCACAACACAGGAGGACAATATTATCGAAAACAAAAAGAAAGAAGAAGTGATCCGCTTCAAGACAACAACGGATCAAAAAGAGAAAATCGAACGTGCCGCCGAGAAGCGCGGCATTACGGTATCCGAGTATCTTCGTCAATCGGTCAATTCCAAGATGAGCCGAGAGCGCCCAATGGATTGGTATCCGACCATTGAAAGGCTTGAGACCATCTGCGCAGGTGCAGACGGAGAAACGAGAGCAGAACTAATTGATCTCATACGCTCGCTTTATAAGGGAGGCGCGTAATGGCAGTAACGTCAATATGGGCGGTGCACCGTTCCATCAAGGATGCGTTGGATTATGCTGCTAATCCGGATAAGACTGAGAATCCCAACGAGGAAGATCTAAAGCGCCTTATGGATTATGCCGAAAATCCCGATAAGACGGAACAGCGGTATCTGATCAGCGGCGTGAACTGTTTGCCCGAGCTCGCCTATGAGCGAATGATGGAGACCAAGCGACGGTACGGAAAGTACGGAGGTATCGTCGCATACCACGGATACCAAAGCTTCAAACCCGGTGAGGTTACACCCGAGCAATGCCACGCGCTCGGAGTGGAGCTTGCTAAGCGGTTATGGGGAGACAAGTATGAAGTCTTGGTCGCAAGTCACAGAGACCACCAACATCTGCACAACCACTTTATTCTGAATAGCGTTAGCTTCAAGGACGGAGAGAAGTTCCATTGTCCACCGTACTATCACGACACGGTGATGGCTCCCGAGTCTGACAAGCTCTGCCGAGAACACGGTTTGTCGGTAATTCAAAACCCGCAGAGAAAACGCGCACCATACGTTGCCTATATGGCTGAGAAGAAGGGTAAGCCGTCCCACAGAACGCTATTGAAGATGGACATTGACGATGCTATTGCAGATTGCATTTTGCCGAAGCATTTTCAATTCGCTTTATCAAGGCGCGGTTACACCTATCTGCGGGGAAAGGAATATAAGCATCCTTGTGTAATAGCCAAAGGATGGCAGCGTCCCGTTCGCATAGACAACCTCGGAGAGCGTTACACTCCCGAAGCTATTGAGAAAAGGATTCTTTCAAGGCGAGAACATCGAACACCGTACTATCCGAGCCACCCGCCGCTTTATACGATTTGGGAATGCCGCAAGGGATACGATCAACACAACACCATTGAGCTTATCTTTATGATCGTGCTTGAACTGTTCGGTATCGACACAAGCGGCAACCTAATGAAGACGGAAAACTATCAAGAGCCGTTATCTCCCGCTATGCGACAAGAGCAGATTTATTTAGAGCGCTATATGCAGACGGTAAATCTCATCAACCGCAACGACCTTGGTACTGCTGAAAGAGTGCAGAAGTTCATTGATGACAAAGAAGCGGAGATGGCTATGTTGCTATCCGCACGCAACAAGATCGACAATCGCCGCCGCAGAGCATCAACAGAATCCGAGAAAAACGAATGCTCCCGAAAGCGTAAAGCGATCTCAAAGGAACTCAAGGCACTGCGTCACGATATCAACTTGACAAAAGGCATATTCCCCATGATCGAAAATCTAAAAGAAAAGCTCCGTATTGAAATGGAGCAAGAACAAGAAATGTTCCCGAGAGAGACGGGAGTGAAAATCCAATCTAAAACTAAAAGAAATGAGGAAAAACAAAGATGATAAACCCTTGTGAAACAAAAGATATGAACGCCCGCAGAACAGAAAACACCTGCGTATATGCACTCACCAACATTCACCCTATGGAGAACCATCCCTTTAAGGTCAAAGACGATGAGGATATGGCGGCTCTTGTAGAGAGTATCCGACAGTACGGTGTGCTGAATCCCATTATCGTCCGTAAAAGACAGACGGGAGGTGGTTATGAGATCGTATCCGGTCACAGACGATACGAGGCTTGTAAAAAGCTC
>JAZNBK010000057.1:0-13234 GCA_045587025.1 Eubacteriales bacterium | reverse complement strand
ATTTTTTGTAGCAATTAAATTATACAATAAAGCAAGCGGCAGCTCAATACCTTTTACGGTAAAAAGCTGCCGCCTTTTTCTTTTTTGGGCTATCTTAATGAGACAGCCCCTTCTATATGTAAAACTGAAATGCGCCTTATCTCTGAACACGGCCTGAGCCAGAACCGCCTGCCAGGGACTTAACCTCGTCTACCGTCACGCAGTTGTAGTCGCCCTCGATAGAGTGCTTCAAGCAGCTTGCCGCAACGGCAAACTCAATAGCGTCCTGTGTAGAGTATCCCATGAGCAAGGAATATATAAGACCGCCGCCGAAGCTATCGCCACCGCCTACACGGTCAACGATGTGCATATGGTAGGTCTTTGAGAAGCAGTAATCCTTACCGTCGTAAAGGAGAGCCGCCCAGTCGTTATCATTTGCGCTAATCGAGCTGCGAAGCGTGATAGCAACCTTCTCAAATCCAAAGGTATCCATAAGCTGTCTTGCAACGCTCTTGTAGCCCTCGTGATTTACCTTTCCGGATTCGATATCGGTGTTCTCAGCAGAAATGCCGAACACGTCGTATGCGTCCTCTTCGTTTGAAATACAAACGTTTACGTAGGGCATAAGCTTCGTCATAGTTTCTCTCGCCTGCTCTCTTGACCAAAGCTTTTTACGGAAGTTGAGGTCACAGCTTACCTTCACGCCTGCTTCCTTTGCCGCCTTACATGCCTGCAAGCAGATTTCAGCTACGTCGGGGTTGAGCGCGGGAGTAATTCCTGTGAAGTGGAACCAGTCAGCGCCGTCAAAAATCTTCTTCCAATCAAAGTCCTCGGGTTTAGCCAAAGCAATTGCGGAATACGCGCGGTCGTAGATAACCTTTGAAGGACGTTGGCTTGCGCCCTTTTCAAGATAATAGATACCTACTCTTTCGCCACCGCGAACTATCATAGAGGTATCAACTCCGAATTTACGGAGAGAATTTACAGCCATCTGACCTATCTCGTGCTTAGGAAGCTTAGATACGAATGCCGCATCTACACCGTAATTTGCAAGAGAAACGGCAACGTTCGCCTCTCCTCCGCCGAAGGTCGCGCCAAACTTATCTGCCTGAAGAAATCTGTAATATCCCTCAGGAGCAAGACGAAGCATAAGTTCACCAAAAGTAATAACTCTTGACATAATAAAAATCCTTTCAAAAATAATTTTTTACACAAATATTATAACACCTTTTTTTAGTTTTGTCACTATGTTTTTGATATTTTTTTCCTTATTTTCGGATAATTGGGGAAAAAACCGACTTTATCTATCAATATAAGAAGTAGTTCTCTCCGAATTGCAAAAGAAAAGGGCGAATATTACTTACAATCGTATATCGCCTTTTTCTCTATTAAAATGTGAATTAAAGTCCAAAATGCTCTATGGTAGTATAAAGCGACTTGATTAATTTCTGCTTTTCCTCGCACTCCGCTTTCATTTGAGCTATTTCTGCTTCTGTAAAGCTGTCTAACTCGCCGTCCTTCAGCTTGTTTTTATACATATGGTCGAGTGTGAGAGCGTAATCGATATTGCTTACTACAATATCTCCGTTTCTCTCGCAAATAACGATATTACTGTTATCATTGAAAAGCTCTACTACCGCCCTCTCGCCCATGCGGGACGCAAGAAATCTGTCGCGCAGGGTGGGAACTCCGCCCCTTACAACGTGAGCAAAACGGGCGAACCTTGTCTCAACTCCCGTATCTGCTTCGATTTTTTCTGCAAGGGCGGGGGAAAAGCTCTCGCCCATACTCTCGGAAACGACAACGATAAAGTTTCTCTTGCCAAGCGATCTTGAATGCTTTATTTTTTCAATAATTTTATTCGCATCGGAAGGAATTTCCGCAACGACGACCGCAGTAGAGCCGGTGGCCAACGCGCTATGGATGGCTATATCGCCCGCGCCTCTGCCCATTACCTCAACAACGTTACATCTTGCGTGAGATTCACAGGTATCGCGCAAGCGGTCTATCAGCTCAACGACGGTATTCGTCGCAGTATCAAAGCCGACAGTGTAATCTGTAGATGAAATATCGTTATCAATAGTTGCGGGAATTCCTACGCAGGGGATACCGCGCAAGGTAAGATCTCTTGCGCCTCTGAAGGTTCCGTCTCCGCCGATAGCGACGATGCCGTCAATATTGAACTTTTTGCAGGTTTCTATTGCCTTTCTCATTCCCTCCTCGGTCATAAACTCGGGGCAACGGTCTGAGTAAAGCATAGTTCCGCCGTGGTTTATAATGTTTGAAACGTCCCGTATAGAGAACGGCTTTATATCTCCGTTTATAAGTCCGCTGTAACCGCGGTATATTCCAACGACCTCAACGCCGCGATAAAGCGCCTCTCTCGTTACGGCACGAATAGCTGCGTTCATTCCCGGAGCGTCACCGCCGGATGTTAATACTCCGATTCTTCTGAATTTTTTCATTTTTTTCCTCCCTGTTGATAATATATCACTCTATTATATTGTTTATAATTTTTATTTGCTTTATTATGTGTTTATTTGCTTTCTTCTTTGTATTTTCCCTCAATCAGAGAAATCATACGCTCGGCAGCAACCGACAACGGAATGCGTCGCAAAAACGCCAAGAAAAATCTCCTTTTCGGAATCGGCTCGCACAAATCGAGCTTCGCGACCTCTCCGCTGTCTAAGGCGTGCAAAGCAAAGTCCTCTACTATCGAAGAAACGCCGATTCCCCGACAAGCAAATTCTAAAAGCAGGTCGCTTGTAGCAAGCTCTATGACGGGAGGCGGAAAATCGTTTCCGAGATACGATGAAACATAACTTCGGGTTGAAGTATGCCGTTCAAGCATAATAAGAGGAAATTCCGACAGGCGTTTTTTCGTAATTTTCTTCTCCTTTGCTAACGGGTTATCTTTTTTTACTATGAAGACATCCTGAATTTCTCTTACGGGAATAAGAGTAAACTCATCCTGGCTGACAAACGGAAGCGGTTCGCTTACCACTCCGAAATCTATAGCTCCGTTTCTTAACGCCTCAAACGTCTTTGGCGTAGGATTATTAGTTACGGTAAGATGAACATCAGGGTGCATCTCACGAAATTCCGTAATATAATCCAAAAGGAAAAACTTAAGCGTCATATCAGACGCGCCTATGCGCAGCGTCCCGCTTTTCAGTCCGCTTATCTCTCTTAATTTTTCCTCACCCCGTTCTATAAAGGAAAAGGCGTTTTTTATATATTCGTAAAGCACCTTGCCTTCTTCTGTCAGGGTGATACCTCTGTTAGAGCGAAAGAACAACCGTGCCTTCAATTCTTTTTCCAAAGCAGAAAGCTCTGCGCTGACAGTCGGCTGTGAAACGTACAGCTTTTTGGCGGCTTCCGAAACGCTTTTACATTCCGCCGCTACCCGAAACGTTATGTATCGGCTTATGTTTCCTATCATAAAGCTCTCTCCTTTTCTGCGAAAATTCGATAAAATCTTAATATCCAAGTTATTATACAACATTTTTCTGAATATTACAATAGATTTTTCCTTTTTCATATATTTGTTTTATTTTTAATCACAAAAATATCAATATTAAAAATAAATTTATTTCTTCTGAGATTGACAAACCTGTCCAAATATAGTATAATGTAATAAATATAGACGTCACTAAAGTTTGCATCCTGCGCCGTTCGTTTTTAAGTTTTTGGAGAAGGTAATGAAATATAAAAGAATGATGGTGACATCGCGCAAGGGCGGTGTCGGAAAATCTACAGTCAGCGCTAATCTTGCGTTCGCCTTCGCGCGTTCGGGGCTTCGCACTATGCTTGTAGACCTTGATTTATCTAACCGTTCGCTCGACCTTTTTCTCGGTTGCGAGGACAGCGTAATTTATGACCTTAGCGACCTTATAAGCGGAAGAGCAAGTATAGAAGATACCGTCCTGACCTCTCAAAAAACGGAGAATCTTTATTTTTTACCCGGAATATTCAATCCTGACGCTTTAGGTGACGAGAGTAAACCAACCATCCAAAAGCTAAACGCCGCAATTTGCGAAGCGGAAGAAAAGTTTTCATTGGATTTAGTAATTATAGATACCTCGGGAAGCGCCGACGACAGCGCAAAGCTTGCATATCCTCTTTGCAGCTCCGCTATAATCGTAACAAATCAGACCGAGGTCAGCATAAGAGCTGCAGAGGCGACGGGGTATATTCTTTCCCGAGAGGAAAGAAAGGACTTATGGTTGGTTATAAACAATTTTGAGACCGACGTTCGCCGAGGGACGAGAGCGACTGCGCTCGAAATAATAGACCGCACCCGTATTCCTATTATGGGAATCGTACCTCGTGACGAGGAATTATCTGATGCGCAGGAAAAAGGTCTTTTGGTTTTTGAAAACAAAAAGAGCAGTAATTCTACCATTGCCTTTGATAATATTGCCGCGCGTCTCTCAGGCAAGCACGTTCCTCTCTTTTCGGGCTTTCACCACATAAAAAAGAAAAAGCTGATTTCACCACGAAAATAAACATATAAACAACACTTTGATTTATTCTTTTCAAATTTACATCTGAAAAAGGAGACACATTATGGACATAGCAATTATTGCAGACGATTCAAAAAAAGAGCTTATGGCGCAGTTTTGCATTGCATACGCAGGAATTTTATCCTTACACAATATTTGCGCTACACAGGTCACGGGAAAATATATTTCCGAAGCATCTAATCTGGACATTGAGCTGCTTATGCCCGGCAGCGAAGGCGGAGGAGAGCAGATCGCTTCCCGCATTGCTTACGACGAGGTCGATTTGCTATTCTATTTTCGTGATTCCGAGCCGAAATTCGGCTTTGACGAGGCAGAGCAAAATCTTTTACGCCTTTGCGACGTTCATAACGTCCCCCTCGCTACAAATTTAGCTACCGCAGAAGCGCTTGTGCTTTCTCTTAGCAAGGGCGAGCTTGACTGGCGTCAGTTTATTAATCCCCGGTCTGCATATAATCAGGCGCGTAAGGGCAATTGACTTTAAATGCAAACAAATATACCCCTAAAGATTTTTGTGTCGTGCAAATATTACGACGAAAGTGGTGAAAATTTCGACGAGCTTTCTCTGAGCACGAACGGCTGTCTTATAAAAAAGGAAAACAAACACAGAATTTTATACAGGGACGGCGGAAAAGAAAATCAAATTTTTACCGAATTGATTTTCTATGAGGGAGAAGGTTCTCTTATCGTAAATAAAACGGGCGATGCCGAATGCAGTATGGTGTTTACACCTGACAAAAGCCATTCATTTTTATATCGCCTTTCAAATTATTCCTTTGATGCGGAAATATATACGCACTCTCTGTATAACGATATGTCAGAGAATGGCGGTAATATTACAGTTGTGTACTCCTTAATATTGGGAGGTCAAAAACAAAAAATTTCTATGAAAATTTTGGCGGAGGCGTAATTATGACAGCAACGGACTTAAGAAACGCAATAAAAACGGCTTCTTTTGACCGTTGTTTTGTTTTTTGCGGCGATGAGGACTATCTAAAGCAATTTTATCTACGGGAACTAAGAAAAAATATTCTTACAGACGACTCTTTCTCTGTCTTTAACCATTTCAAATTCGAGGGTGAGAAGGTCGATTATAAAAAGCTGTATGATGCAATTTCGTCCCCCCCTATGATGACGGAATTTAAGCTTATAGAATGGCATCTGCCTAACTTTGACGCAATGAAGGAAGCAGACCTTCAGAATTTTTCCGATTTTTGTGAAGGCAGACGGGAATTTCCCTTTTCTTGCGTAGTATTTATCTCTACCGCCGAGCAGTTCTCTTTCGGAAATCTGCCAAAAAATCCGTCGCATCAATATAAGGTTGTTTCCGACTGCGCCGACGTAGTTGTTTTCGAACATTCTACCGACGCTCAGCTCATTTCCTGGATTGAAAGGCATATAGTCCACGAAAAGCTTTCTGCTACTCCCATCGTCTGTCGCACGCTGCTCGAACGGGTGGGAAAGGATATGAACACTCTGGCGCTCGAAATTGACAAGCTTTGCGCCTATGCAAAAGCGAACGGAAAGCAAGCTATCACAGAAGGGGACGTGCATTATATCTGCGCTTCCTCGTCAGAAAACGACGCCTTCGGTCTGACAAACGCCATATTAAACAAAAACAAAAAGCAGGCGTTTGACAACCTGCTTGACCTGAAGCGTAAAAAAACCGAGCCGACTATCGTCCTCGGCTCTTTATCTAAATTTTACGGTGAGATTTTCGTTATATCGGAATTTATGAAATCGGGATTGTCTCAAAGCGATATCGCGAAAAAATTAAAGCTCCACGAATACAAGGTTGGGCTTTATATGAAGTATATAACTAAAACTCCCCAAAAAGCGATAGAAAAGATGCTTTCGCTTTGTCATGAAGCCGACAATACTATAAAATCGAGCATGACGAACGCATACACGATAATTGAGCGTCTGATTGCAGAAAATGTATAACCTTGTAAATAAATATTTACAAAAACGAGTTTTGCCTTGCGGCAAAACTCGTTTTTTTAGTTCATTATCGGTTTGATTTCATAATTGTATTTGATTTTTGCAAACGATACCTTCGACTTTTCCCTTTCGTTAGTCTCGACCTCGTCCACCTTTTCCTTTATCATCTTATCAAAAGCGGAGATAGACGCGGCATATTCAAAATTCTCGAACCAGTCGGAATTTTCTTCCGTTTCGTATGCCTTTTCGTCCAATTCAAGTCGCAATATATAGTGTACGCCGTATTCGCTCTCTACTCTTTTGAGCTCTCCTACCTCCATAGAAAAGGCGCTATCTACCACCTCTCTTATAGGATAATCAGTGGAGGTGGAAAGGTAAAATCCGTTCTCGTAGAGTGTCGACGCCTTGTCGTCGGAATAAGAGCTCATAAGCTCTGAAAAATATTTCTCGTCGGCTTTTTCTTCCTTCACGATATCATCCAGAAGGGCAAGCGTGTCATTTTTGGAGGCGAGCTGTTCGTCTGTGAGGTCCTCGCTTTTCGTATCAACGAAAATTACCTTTATTCTTGCATAGTTATCCCGATAGTAGACATCCTTCTCTGCTTCGCCGATATAGGAGCCGTCCGCTCCGTAACGCAGATTGAAGAGAAGCTCTATCTTATAATCACATTCGGCGACGCGTTTGATTGCATTATAATCGGTACCGTAATCGGCGGCTATCCTATTTAGCTCCTCTTTACTTCCCTCTCCCACGTAATCGACAAGCTCCAAGAGGTAGTTTTCTATATCCGTTTTTGCATAATCGGGCAGCTCTTGACCGTATTCGTCATACATTTGAACTGCGACGAGCTTCGCTTTTATTCTATCGTCGGCGAGCTTACATAAATGCTCGGCGTAGCTCTCGCCCTCACTATATTCTGTATTCCAAAAATCAGGAGTATCGTCGCTTCCGCTTATTCCGTGCTCTACCATAAGCTCTTTTTTGAAATAGGAGAGCCAATAGGAATACATTTTTTCGTCTATTGAAGCTTCCTTATATTTCATAACTGCTTTTGGCGAAGCAAGAATTATCGCAAGCGCCACTATGATTATCGAAACCAAAATAAGAGATGCAAGAATGATTAACACTGCCTTTTTTGTCGGCTTAATCGCTTTTGTTTTCTTTTCATTTTTTGTACGTTTCATGTTTTTATTCCTTGCTTATAAATAATGCTTTGTGATATTCGACGAGTATTTTTTTCGCTATTTCCGTCGCTTCCTCGCCCTTTTTCAACCTATAAGAAATGCAGGGACTGACAGAAGCCGAAAACCTCATTCCTTCGATCTGAGAAAAGACCTCAGACCAAATCGGAAGGTCTATTTTTTCAGGTATAAACCGAAGCTCTCCGTCCTTGCGAATAACCTTGGATATTCTGCATTTCGAGGCGTACGCCCTCAGAAGCGCTATATTCAAAAGACGCAAAGTGGCTTTCGGCGGTTCGCCAAAACGGTCGCACAACTCGTCGAGAACGTCTGACAGGTCGTTTTCATTTGATATAAATGAAATTTTTTTATACATTTCCATTCGTTGCGCCGAGGTGTTGATATAAAATTCAGGTATATTGGCGTCGTCCTTGATATCTATGCTCGCCTCGAAGGGCAGTTCTATTTTCTCGCCTCTCTCGGTCAGGATCGCCTCGTTTAACAGACGAATATACAAATCGTATCCGACAGAGTCGATATGCCCGTGCTGTTCTGCGCCGAGCAGGTTGCCCGCGCCTCGAATTTCGAGGTCACGGAGCGCTATTTTAAAGCCGGCGCCAAATTCAGCGAACTCACGAATCGCCTCTAAACGCTTTCTTGAAATATCGGAGAGCGCCTTTCCCTTCCGATAGGTGAAATAGGCGTACGCTTGTCTGCCGCCTCTGCCGACACGCCCTCTTATCTGATGAAGCTGGGCAAGTCCAAGACGATCGGAATCCTCAACGATGAGTGTGTTTGCATTCGGGAGATCTACCCCCGTTTCGATAATGGTAGTACAAACGAGAACGTCTATATCGCCTCTGACGAGCGACTGCCAAATTTCTTCCAGATCGTCTTTTTCCATTTTTCCATGCGCCACCATAACTCTGGCTTCGGGAATTTCTCTCATTATTCTTGCCGATACCGTATAAATGCTATCTACTCTGTTATAAAGATACAGTACCTGTCCGCCCCTTGACAGCTCACGGCGAATCGCCTCGGATATCAATAGCTCGTCGTGCTCTAAAACGTAGCTCTGGACGGGAAATCTGTCCTTTGGCGCTTCGTCCAAAATAGACATATCGCGAATACCGCTCATCGCCATATTGAGCGTTCTCGGAATAGGGGTAGCGGTGAGAGTCAGGACGTCTACGTTTTCTGCCATCGACTTTATTTTTTCCTTTTGACCTACACCGAAGCGTTGCTCCTCGTCTACTATGAGAAGCCCCAAATCCTTGAATTCGGTGCGCTTTCCAAGCAAGCTGTGCGTACCGATTATAATGTCGGTCTCGCCTCGCTTGAGACGGCGAAAAATGCGCGCCTGCTCGGTCTGCGTTCTGAAGCGCGATATCATATCTATATTTACGGGATAGCCCCTCATTCTCGAGAGTGCCGTCTGGTAGTGCTGTAAAGCCAAAATCGTAGTGGGTACTAAAATGGCTACCTGCTTTCCTGCCGAGACCGCCTTGAAGGCGGCGCGCAACGCGACCTCCGTCTTACCAAAGCCGACGTCACCGCAAAGAAGGCGGTCCATGGGAATCGGCTTCATCATATCCGACTTTATTTCTTCAATCGCTATTGCCTGAGGTTCGGTCTCCTCAAACTCAAACGAGTTGTCAAATTCTCTTTCAAAATCGCTATCCTCGGGGAAGGCAAAGCCCTGCTTGCGCTGACGGGTGGCGTAAAGCGTTATAAGCTGTCTTGCCATATCCTCGGTCGCCTTTTTTGCTCTGCTTTTTGCCTTTTGCCAATCAGTACCGCCTATCTTCGAAAGCTTAACGCTTCCGTCCTCCGCTTTTGCGCCTATATACTTTGAAACGAGCTCTAATCTTTCGGCTGGCAAAAACAGCTTATCCGTGCCTGCGTAGGCAATAGTTATATAATCTCTTTTCACGCCGTCTACCGTCAGCGTCTGCATCCCCTCAAAGCGACCTATACCGTGCGCTGCGTGGACCACGTAGTCCCCTTCTCTTAAATCGGTATACGACATAAGCTTTTCGCCTGCGCCCTGCTTTTTTCCGTAGCGCTTATTGCGCTTCTGACGGTACGCCGCCTTTGCCTCGTCGGGATAAAGCGAAAGAACTGTGGCTCTCGGCATTATAAGCTCAAAGCCGGATTTCAGATATCCCTTTGTGATGTAAACAATACTTGTCGAAATTTCTGATATCGGAAGCTCGTCGACAATGGTAGCCGCTATTTCATTTTCGCTGAGCAGAGCGCGCATATTTTCTTCTTCCGCGCTGTTTCTGCAAACGAGAAAAATCTTGTATTTGGAAGAAACGTAATTTTTAATATCGGAGAGCAGCATATCTATTTTTCCGTCGTAGGAAACCGTTCTGCGACATCTGAAGCCAAAAAGTCCGCCCAAATGCTCTTTTCCTACGTTTCCCGAAAAGGTATTGATATGCAGAGGTGTGTTTTTTTCAAGAAACGCTTCAAAGCGTTCCTTTTGCGCGTTAAGCAAGGAATACTCAGGGGAGATTACTCCCTCCTCTATCATTCTTTCCGAATTTTGCCTTGCCATATCGAGACCGATATTAAGTCGCTCGTTCACCTCGTTCGTTCCGAAAATCAACACGGGAGAATTTGCATAAGCGAAATCAAAATAATCCAAAAGCGTGCTATGCTCGGGATATATCAAGGAAATATATTTGTCGGCGAAATTAAGCTCTGCGCCTGCGTCTATTGTAGAAAGCTCGTTTTGGAGCAGCTTTTTCGCGTCCTCGTTTTTGCTCTTTTTTCGCAAAAGCTCTACCTGCTTACGCACTCTATCTCTTGCATCGCTATCGGCTATAACCTCTCTTGCGGGGAGCATTTCCACGACGTCGAGCTTTTCTGTCATTCTCTGCGAAATTATGTCGAAATATCCCATTCTGTCTATTTCGTCACCGAAAAACTCAATTCTTACAGGATTTTCGTTTCCTCCGCCAAAAAAGTCAACGATACCGCCGCGTCTCGAAAACTGCCCCTTGCCGTCCAGAGTTTCTGTCGGCGCAAAGCCGAGGGATACAAGCTTTTCGCAAAGCTCGTCAATTTCTATGCTCTGCCCAACCTTTAAAGAAAGCGAACAAGCCCCCAATATCTCAGGAGGCATAGTATATGAAAGCATTGCCATCGGAGTAGTAACTACCGCAGACAATCTGTTATTTAAAAGTTCATTTAGGACGGAAAGCCGTTCTCTGTCTGTGTCGTGCGAGGCGGAGATGTTATATAGCACGGGTTCACGGTAGTTAAAAGCCCTTGCGCCAAGCGCCTCGGCGTTTAACATTTCGCACACCCGACCGACCTCGCTCTCGGTAGGCAGAACGATTAAGGCGCATCTGCCCTCGCTTGAAACGTTTTGCGTAACGTCGTAGCAAAATGCGTCGAGCGCTCCTCCCGAAAGACCGTTTACAACAATTGGAAGCGTCTTTTTCGCCCTTTGCTGCTCCCGCAGGGCCGAAAGCACGTGGGAGTATTCTCTGTCAAGGCCTATAAGGTTGTATACAGTTTTCAAAATCTATCCTCTACCTGAATAAAATTACTTGGAATATTTACACATAGCGTCGTCTATTTTTTCATCCAGAATAAGCAGAGCGGACTGATAAACGCTCTCGAGTGAGTCGAACAATTTTTCCTTGTCCTCTTTACCGAGGTTTCCGAGTACCCAATCTACCATAGGGTATTCTCTGCTCGGCTTTACGCCGACGCCGATTTTAATTCTCGGGAAATTGTCGCTTGATAGGTGTGTAATTATGTTTTTTACGCCCTTTTGTCCGCCGTCTGAGCCCTTTCGTCTGATTCTTATCATACCGCAATCGAAATTAACGTCGTCACACAGAACTATTATATTTTCGGGCGGTATCTTGTAGAACTCGGATGCCTCGCGCACCGCCTCGCCTGACAAATTCATAAAGGTCTGCGGTTTAAGTAAAAGCACTCGCTTTCCGCCAATAGCCGTATCGCAAACGAGCGACTTGAATTTCAGGCGGTCAATTTTCACGTTGAGCTTAGAGGCGATATAGTCTATTGCGCAAAAGCCCGCATTATGACGGGTTGTCAGATACTGCTCGCCCGGATTTCCCAAGCCGACTATCATATGAGTAACGCCGACGGGCTTTGCTCCGTTTTCGCTTTTTTTGATTTTTTCAAACAAGTCAAAAATATTTGCCATTTTTTTGTCCTACTATTTAAAAATCATTTTCCTTCGCTTGAATCGGATTTTATGCAGATAAATTCATTTGCGTAAGGCATTTTAAGTATTTCGTCACACAAAACGTGCCACTCGTCAAGCTTATGGTTGCGTCTTGCGTAATAAATGTTTATAAGCGTTTCATAATTCATCGTAACCGTGCGAAGCTGATTATAGCTCGAGGGTAGGAGCTGAATCAAGTCGTACCAATACGATTTATCCTTGGTTTCGACAAATTTAAGACGTGTTTCTTCCATATATGAGATAAGGTTATTTAATTGAAGAAGTGCGCCCTCGCTCATTTTATCACAGCTAAAGTCGGAAAGCTCAAACGGCTTTGAATGAATTTTGTGCATCGTGCTTGTAGAGTTAGCGACGGTCGCTACCTTGTAGGTATCGAATTCCTTCCACCAATAAAGAGGGGCGGTTATATCCATGCAAACGAAAATCTGGCGCAGGAATTTTCTATGGTCGCTTCCTGATACGGCAAGACGGTGCCCTAAGGAAATATCGTTTTCCCCAAGCACATAATTACCGTCATCATCATAATAGCTGTCCGAACGGCTCCAGCTATTCAGAGGATTTCTCGCACCGCGAATAGCGTTTTCGATATTCATTACCGATATTTTATCAATTTTAATCATTTTATCCTCCTCTATACGAAAGTGGAATTTTTTTCTTTTCTTTCCATATATAAATATAACAATTATTATTTTATCACAACAGTATATAATTGTCAATAAAATAAAATAGGCAAACAAAAATTTAAAGTATTTATTTTCAGGCGATACTTTAAGTAGCAAAAAAGATTTTTTCTCATATAAAGTAATAGTGTAAGCATATTTGGCGAAAGAAAAGAGCAAAATGCGACTATAAATGGCTAAAAGCTTGATTAGGTAACCGTTTTTTACATATTTTTTATGGCCTAAAAAAAATTCTAAAAAAATATATTTTTTTTGCAAAAACCTATTGACAAATCAAATAATAACTGTTATAATATCATACGTCGCAAACAAAAGCCATAACAAATGGGAGCATAGCTCAGTTGGGAGAGCATCTGCCTTACAAGCAGAGGGTCATAGGTACGAGCCCTATTGTTCCCACCACACAAATGGCCCGGTAGTTCAGCTGGTTAGAACGCTAGCCTGTCACGCTAGAGGTCGTGGGTTCGAGTCCCATCCAGGTCGCCATTTTTGCCTCTGTAGCTCAGTTGGTAGAGCAAAGGACTGAAAATCCTTGTGTCACTGGTTCGATTCCGGTTCGAGGCACCAGCTGAAAAGCTTAGTGTCAGAATGGGCACAAGATGCTTAGAGGCACCACATTTTTTTAAATGTGTTTTGCTAGTGTGGCTCAACGGTAGAGCAGCTGACTTGTAATCAGCAGGTTGGGGGTTCGATTCC
>JAZNBK010000056.1:0-30538 GCA_045587025.1 Eubacteriales bacterium | reverse complement strand
TACGACCCGACTTCGACAGGGTAAATTTTTGCCGAAAGTATGCCGATTCCTACGGTCGAGCCGATAAGCACGGTGATAGAAATGACGATTTCGTACCACATAACGGTGCTTAAACAAATTCTCGTGAACATAGCCATAGGCGAGGTAAAGGGGACGTAGGAGCATATAAGCATTGCGGTGTTGTCCACCGAGCCTGAGCTCATAGAGAACATAACCACCATAAAGGCTATGATAAATAAGAAGGTTATAGGCATAACCGAGGTATTGATATCCTCAAGCTTGGATGCGGTCGAACCAATCGCTCCGTAAAGGAAAGCGTAAATAAGGAAACCAAGCACGAAGAACACGATAAGATATAAGAACAGTTCGACGGGAATATCAAATATAGATGCGATTAAGGGGTTGGAAAGAGCTTCTCTGTTCGCGTTGTAGAGCAAAATTGCTGTACCAAACACGAGAACAAGCTGCGTAAATCCCGCGATACAAGAGGCAAGAACCTTACCGAACATCATGGCGGTGGGCTTTGCGCTCGTTACAAGTACTTCCATCGCGCGTGAGCTCTTTTCGGTCGCAACGTTGGTAGCAACCATTTGTCCATAAAGGAGGATAACCATATATAGAGCGAATATCATTATGTAGGTATAGAAGAAGTTCTGCATCTGATCCTTGCCGAGTGTTTCGGTGTTGCTTTCAATCTGTACCGACATAATCTCCGCCGCCTTCTCGGGAGGGATATCGTTTTTAATCATTTCATTTATTCGGTATACCTCTTGCAATACGGTGTCAGCGACTTCGATATTCATATCGTACATCGAAAGATTATTTACATAGTAGATATATGAGGATGCGCTGTTCATTACAAAGGCGCACTCTGCTTTGCCTGATACGATTTCTTCCTTCAGTTCATCAACATTGCCTTCCGCAACCTTTACGTTATAATCGACGAAAGCGTTTCCAAAATACTCTTTTACAATTGATGCAAGGTTTTCATCCTCGGCATATACGAGCATCGTGGGAAGGTCTGTAGCAACTTCTCCGCTATCATCGGACTTAAATTCCGATACAATGTTAGGGATAAACATTACGATAGCAATCAATGCTACTAAAAAGATAGTAAATCCAACAAAAATTTTGTTTCGGATATAACCTTTAAGTTCAAATTTCAGTATTTTTCCAAACTGTTTCATTCTTCTGCCTCCTTACACCTGTGCGCCTGCGTACTCTACGAAAATGTCATTGAGGGACGGCTCAAACACCTTTACCTCATCAACGTCATAGTTTTCCACGAGCCGTTTCATCATCGCCTGCTTTTCGTTAGGGCTTGCAAGCTGAATGAGTAAAGTTCCATCCTCTCGATAGGTGCAAATATCTCCGAACTCTGCTTTTACCTGTTCGGGTTTTATGGTACTAACAACAATCTTGTCGCGCGGATAAGCTCTCTTTATCTCGTGTAGATCTCCGCTAATAGCCACTTTGCCTGCGTTGATTATTGCGATACTGTCGCAAAATTCCTCTATGTAGCTCATCTGATGGCTTGAAAACAGAACAATCTTCCCCTTGGCAATCTGTTCCTTAACCACATCCTTAAGGAGCATCGCATTTACGGGATCAAGTCCCGAAAAAGGTTCGTCAAGAATGACGATGTCGGGATCGTGCGCAAGTGCGGTAACAAGCTGGATTTTCTGCTGATTTCCTTTAGACAGAGTATCAAGCTTCTTGTTGCGGTATTCGCTCATACCGAGCCGTTCAAGCCAATAATCAACGGCTTTCACCGCATCCTTTGTATTCATCCCCTTAAGCTCGGCGAAATATACGAGCTGATCGATAATGAGCTTCTTAGGATAAAGTCCTCTTTCCTCGGGAAGATAGCCGATACCGATTTTATCATAATCAATGGGCTTTCCGTCAATCAAAACCTCTCCGCTATTTGCCGGAAACACATTCATCAGAATACGGATAGATGTTGTTTTACCTGCGCCGTTTCTGCCAAGCAGACCGAACGCCTTTCCTCCCTCCGCTGAAAAAGACACGCCCTTGAGGACTTCTTTTTCACCAAAGGATTTGTCAATACTTCTTAGTTCAAGTATCATTCCGTTTTTTCCTCCAAATTAAAAGTTTTGTTTTAACAAGAAATATTATATCACGAAATTTTATGTTTGCCAATAGGTTTTCAATGTTTAACGAAAACTTTTCCGTTCTCTGCCTTTTAAAACGGCTTTTGAAGTAATAGAGTGAGAAGCGCTGAGCATATAATTGACTGCGAGGTGGAATATGAAGATAGAAATGTTTTTTGAATGGATAAATACGCATATTTTCGGTATAATTGTACCGCTAATGCTTATAGCGACAGGGGTTTATTTTTGCGCTCGGCTCAATTTTTTTCACTTTTTACATCCAATAAAATGGCTGAAAAAGATGCTCAGAAAGGAGAGTGGCGAAGCTGAGGGAGAAACTCCGCTTCACGCGCTCTGCATGGCGCTCGCAGGAACGCTCGGCGTAGGTAATATTACAGGAATCGCACTTTCGATATCTATCGGGGGCGCGGGCTCTATTTTTTGGATGTGGGTGAGCGCCTTCGCCGCTATGATAATACGCTATGCGGAAATCGTTTTGGCTTTAGACAGCCGAGTTTCTACGCAGGACGGCAAGCACGGCTGCGCTACGTATTATATAAAAAGAGCGTTTAAGGGCAGGTCGGGGGAAATAACGGCTTTCATTTTTGCGCTTCTTTGCCTTTCGTGCGCAATATTTTTAGGCGCAATTATTCAGGCGAACGTGATTGGGGAATGTCTTTTTGAGGTATTTGGCTACCCGAAGATAATGAGCGGAGCTTTATTAGCGCTTCTGGCAGCGTTCGTAATTTTCGGCGGTAGAAGGAAGATATCCTCACTGACGGCGAAAATAGTGCCTTTCATGACCATTCTATACATATTTTTATCTATTTTCGTTATTTATTCGAGGGCAGAATTCGTGTTTCCCGCATTTAAAAGAATTTTTTCGGACGCTTTTCGTATCGAAAGCGCATGTGGCGGTTTTATAGGTCTACTCACCTCGTCTGCTCTACGGACAGGAGTTTCCAAAGGATTAATATCAAACGAGGCAGGGTGTGGCACTGCGCCGATGGCTCACGCCACGACAAGCGCAAAAGCACCTGCAAAGCAAGGTCTTTTTGGAATTTTTGAAGTTTTTGTCGATACGATTCTTCTCTGCACACTTACCGCGCTCGTTATCTTAACTTCATTTGAAAATATACCTAATCTAAGCGGCGGCGGAATATTGCTTATAATATCTTCCTTTTCGCACGTGTTTGGAAAAAACGCGGGATTTTTGATTACCGTCTGTATCTTCTTCTTCGCATTTGCGACTATAATCTGTTGGGCTTATTACGGAGAGACCTGTTTCAATTATTTAAATAAAAACAGAAGTCGCCTTTTCCTTATAATTTTCTGCGCTTCTCTGTTTTACGGAGGAATTGCCGCTCCGCTTTTCGTCTGGACTATAACCGATTTTATTATTTCTCTGATGACGATTATAAACATAGTCGCTATAATAAAAATGGCTGACAGGGTTGTAGCTCTGTCAGCCGATTATGAACTAATTAAAATTAAATCACGCGAATATGAGCGCAAAGCCGCGCGCCGGAAGAACAAAGACGCGCAATCTTGTCGTTCAATTCGTTCTCTGTGATGCTTTCGGTAATAAAGGAAATTTCACTCGCCTCTTGAATTATTTCTATGTCACCGAAGATAACCTGCGCTGCGTTTATATCGGTATCTGCAAAGGAAAGATATCTCTTACAGGCAAAATGTGAGAAATCGCTCAAAAAGGTTTCGTCCGCTTTCTGCCAAGGTTTATATCTCAGATTTGTGCAGCTGCCCGATATAATATTCATTATATCACCGCAAACTGCGCTCGCCGTGGGAAACGCACCTGCTCCTCTGCCACGGAAGGTAACGTCGCCTACGAAATCCCCCTCAACAGTTATAGCGTTAAAAACGTCGTCAACGGATGAGAGCGGATTATCGCTACCGATAACGAAGGGAGCGACCATAACGTACACTTCTTTATTTTCAGTAAGCACGGTTTTTCCAAGCAACTTTATACAAGCGCCAACCTTATCCATAACTGCGACGTCCTCACGGCGTATACACGTAATTCCCTCGGTATGAATATCCTTGGTATCAACAAGCTTTCCATAAGCAATAGCCGTGAGAATACAAATTTTACGGCACGCATCTATTCCGTCTATATCGGCAGAGGGATTCGCTTCCGCATAGCCCTTTTTTTGAGCTTCAGACAATGCGTCCTCAAAGCTCGCGCCCTCGTTTTTCATCTTTGTCAAAATATAATTAGTCGTACCGTTCAAAATTCCTACGATTCCCTTAACATTATTCGCAGAAAGGTCAGAGGAAAGCGGGTGCAGCACAGGAATACCGCCCCCTACACTTGCTTCAAAAAGGTAACTAACGTTATTCTCCTTCGCGCAAGCCAAGAGTTGATCTCCAAAATTCGAAACGACCTCTTTGTTAGACGTAACTACGTTCTTCCCTTTAGAGAGCGCCTGCATAGAAAACTCAAAGGCAGGATGAGAGCCACCCATAACCTCGGCAACTATCGTAACCTCGGGGTCATTCAAAATAATATCGTAGTCATGCACAATTTTTTCTGCGTATGGACTTTCGGGCTTGTCCTTAATATCAAGAACGTATTTAATATTAACTTCCTCGCCGATACGTTCTTTTATCAATTCCCTGTTCTGCGTAAGCATATCCGCGGTTCCGGAACCGACTACGCCGAGTCCCAATATTGCTATATGAATCATATATAATTGCTCCTTGTGTTATTCCTACAATAGTATATCATATTATAAGACAATTTGCAAGAAAAAAAAGAAATTAATGGTTTTTTTTGATTTTTTATTTTGTTTATAACGAAAAAAACAAAAGACAGCGCTTTAATCTGTCGTAAACAGGCAGATATAAGAGCTGTCTTTTTTAATTATTTTTCCAAGTTCATTATCGCATATAACATTTCGGCAGTCTGCGCCCTCGTTACATACTCGCCTGCTCCGATAATTCCTTCGTCAGTCCTGTCTATGACGCCAATCGTATAGAGCGCGCAAACAGAGCTTTCTGCCCAAGAAGGAATATCCTCGGAGTCTGAAAATATCGGCTTGTAGGTCGGGATAGACGCATTTATTATATTGTTTATAATTACCGCTGCTTCTGCACGGGTGATTGGAGCATCTGCTTCGAAATAAAGTCCGTTTCCGTCGAATTTCCCGTTCACGATACGCATTTTTTGAGCTGTTGCGATATAAGAAACAATCGGCTCGGGAATCTTTTCATTGTCATCAAAAGAGGTCGTCTTTAAAGAATAGTCGGGTGTAATTCCTACCGCCTTCATAACCATAACGGTAAAATCCCCTCGGCTTACAGTTCTGTCGGGGAAGAAATACATACCGTCGCCTAAAATTTCACCCAACAGAATATTTTTATTCGCAAGGACGAGGGCTGCATTATAGGCGGAATTATCCTCCATATCGGTATAGACGATTTTGCTTTGTCTTTTTGAGACCTCGATATTCACGGTGGCAATTTCCGAATAATTTCCATAAGCGTCGCGTACCACGTAGGAGAACTTATCCTTCCCTGTGAAATTCACTCCCGGGGTATACTTAAAGTCGCCGTACGAGGCGTCCGTAAAGGTAATCGTGCCTTTTTTTGTCGGAGATACTATGAAAAAGGTTAGCGCGTCTCCCTCGGGGTCAACTGCGCCCAAACGTCCAAACAACGATACGTTTTTCTGCGTGCTGACATTTACGCTTTGATTTGAATTTTTCGTCAAGGTTGGCTCATAATTGATTTTTTCAAGCAGTTTTAACTCGCAAACAACGGCGGCGCCTCCGATATATTTGTCGCAAGTAAATGTGAAGCTGCTCTCCGTAACCGTCTCATTTGCGGGGATAAATTTCAGCAGATACAAATTGCTGCGTGAAATCGTCTGTCCTTCGTTTACACGGACGTTCGCATATTTCAAGACGCCCTCCTCACTTTTTGGCAATGATACGATTGTGACTGAGGAAAAGTTGCGTATTCCCAACGCTTGCTTAAAATCCGTCGCTGAGAATTTTATATCCTTTCCGATAAGACCGCTTTTAATCATTTTTGCATCATTTGCGAGGTTATTCATTGCATAGCTTACTTCGACAGCAGAAGCTGAAAGCGGAACAATACAAAACACGAGCATTACCGCCATAAAAAAGGCAAATAGTTTTTTCGTCATAAAAATATCCTTTCATCATTTTGGTTTATGGATATATTTTTTCCGCAATTTTCTTTTTTATACATTTATGATTATCGAATATAAAAAACAGGAACTCCGTAAAAAACGGAGTTCCATTTCAAAGTGAATCTGAATTTTAATTATCCTTATTGATAACCGCCTTTGAATCGCAATAAACGCAACGGTATATTTTATTTTCCTTATCGACGAGCTTGAATGCCGAAACAAGCTCCTGCTCGGTCGTGGAGATGCAAGAACGATTTATACACTTATATTCCTTCGTATATATGACGCCCTTCTCTTCTTTATGAGGAGCGTTATCGTTTTTAGCTTCTTCGAGGAGCTTTAAGATCAGCGCCATACGGATATATTTTCCGTTTTTCGCCTGTCTGAAATATGCGGCTCTTCTATCTTCATCCACGTCGATGGCTATTTCGTTCACCCTCGGCAAAGGATGCATAACTATCATATCGCTCTTTGCACTATTTAATTTTTCGGCGGATAAAATATAGCTATCCTTTAGCTTTTCATACTCTTCGGCGCTTGAAAACCGTTCCCTTTGAATACGTGTCATATAGAGCACGTCGAGGGCCGGTATCGCCTTTTCGAGCGAATCGGTCTCGATATATTCAATTTTATTCGGCTCAATATAATTGTATTTGATGTAACCCGGCAGCTTCAACTCAGGGGGAGATATCAAAACAAACTTTATCCCTTTATATCTTGACATTGCAGCTATAAGAGAATGAACGGTTCTGCCATGCTTAAGATCACCGCAAACGCCTATTGTGAGGTTTTCAAGAGAGCCCTTTTCTCTGTGAATAGTAAAGAGGTCTGTAAGAGTTTGGGTAGGATGATGATGTCCGCCGTCGCCTGCATTGATAATCGGGACCTCGCTCTTTCTCGCCGCAACGAGAGGCGCGCCTTCCTTTGGATGACGCATAGCAATAATATCCGCGTAGCTCGAAACAATCGCAGCGGTATCAGAAATACTCTCCCCTTTTGCCGCAGAGCTGGAGGACGGCTCCGAAAAGCCAAGAACGTTTCCCCCAAGCTCCATCATAGCCGCCTCAAAGGAAAGCCGTGTTCGAGTCGACGGCTCATAAAATAAGGTCGCGAGCTTCTGATAGCGACATTTTTCACGGTACTTCTCGGGGTTTGAAACTATATCAGACGCTACACAGATTAAACTATCAATTTCCTGTGTCGTTAAATCCAATATATCAATAAGATGACGCATTATTTGCCTCCATTTATCCAGGACTCGTCGGACGGATTATTGCGGAACGCAATCAGGCGGGAAATATCCTCTGTTTTTATATAGTTCTCTTCTGCCGCAATTTCGGCAATGCAGTCAAAATTCGTGAGACTGACGTTTTTGACGTTCGCCTCCTTAAGACGCTCTATACCTTTTTTCATACCGTAGGTGAAGATGCTTACGATACCGAGCACCTCTGCGCCTGCTTCTCTGAGAACGTTGACGACCTCGATAACGCTTCCTCCCGTCGAGATAAGGTCCTCGACAACGACTACCTTTTGTCCCTTTTCAAGCTTGCCTTCAATCTGGTTTCCTCTGCCGTGGTCCTTTGCGCCTGAACGAACGTAGCCCATAGGAAGTCCCATAATGTGAGCCGTGATAGCTGCGTGCGCTATTCCGGCGGTAGACGTGCCCATAAGGACCTCTACGTCGGGGTATTCATTTTTAATGGTCTGCGCCAATGAGTTTTCCACGTCGGTACGAACCTTCGGCGCAGTCAAGGTCAATCTGTTATCACAGTACACGGGACTTTTAATTCCGCTCGCCCAAGTGAACGGCTCGTCGGGACGAAAGAACACCGCCTTTATCGAAAGAAGATCCTTTGCAATTAACTTTTCAATATTATTCATTTTCTTCACCTCAATCTACAAATTCTTTAACGCAACGGCGGTAAGCAGCCACGGGATCCAAAGCCGCTGTGATAGGTCTGCCTACCACTATATAATCAGAGCCGATTTCCTTTGCCTTTGCGGGAGTAGTAACTCTCGCTTGGTCTCCCACGTCTCCGTCGGCAAATCTTACGCCCGGGGTAACCGTGAGGAAGTCAGCGCCGCAAATTTGGTGTACCTTTCCTGCCTCCAAGGGTGAGCAGACAACGCCGTCAAGTCCTGCTTTCTTTGCGTTTTCCGCATAATGCATTACAACCTTGTCGATCGGCTCTTTAATAAGCAAATCCCGCTCCATCCTTTCCTGGTCGGTAGAAGTGAGCTGAGTAACAGCAATCAAAAGCGGACGAGTTCCGTCTTCTCTCGTAAGACCTTCGATAGCCGCCTCCATCATTGCAATAGTTCCGCTTGCGTGTAAATTACACATATCCACGTCCAAAGACGAAAGAACCTTCATGGATTTTTTCACGGTGTTCGGAATATCGTGAAGCTTTAAATCAAGGAAAATTTTGTGTCCTCTGTTCTTTATTGCCTTCACAATTTCAGGACCTGCTCCATAGAACAGCTCCATACCTATTTTTATATAAGGTTTCTCCTCCTTGAAATTATCAAGAAAGCTCAAAACCTCTTCCTTGCTCGAAAAATCGCAAGCAATAATAACGTCCTTACCCATTATGAGCACCTCCTATAATATCTTCAAGATTATTGATTTTATATTCTTCCATTACCTTTGGTAAATCCTCTATAATTTCTTTTGAGGCGAATGGATTGACAAGATTAGCGGCGCCTACCTGAACCGCCGTCGCTCCCGCCAACATCATTTCTATAACGTCTTTTGCGGAAGAAACGCCGCCCATACCTATAATCGGTATCTTAACCGCTTCGTATACGGAATAGACCATACGGAGAGCCACTGGAAAAATTGCGCTTCCCGAAAAACCGCCCGCCTTATTTGCTATTATCGGCCTTTTGGTTTTCAAATCAATTCTCATTCCCAAAAGCGTATTTATCATACTCAAGCCGTCGGCGCCCGCATCCTCGCACGCTTTTGCTATCGAAACGATATCTGTGACGTTTGGACTTAATTTTATATATACCGGCTTTTTAGTAACCGACTTTACTCTGCGCGTTACCTCGGCGGCAGTTTCAGGACTTACGCCAAAGCCCATTCCGCCTCCGTGTACGTTTGGACAGCTGATGTTTATTTCAAGCAACCCAACCTGCTCCTGAGCGTCTAAAAGAGACGCAACATAGGTATATTCGTCGTATGAAAATCCACCTATGTTTGCTATTACCGGCTTTGAAAAACAGCGTTTAAGCTTCGGCAGTTCCTCGGATATAACCTTTTCTACCCCGGGATTTTGAAGTCCCACGCTATTTATCATTCCAGCATAACATTCCGCAATTCTCGGAGTATTATTTCCAAATCTTTCTTCCTTAGTCGTTCCCTTAAAGGAAAAGCTACCGAGACAATTTATATCGTAAAATTCGGCAAACTCGTATCCGTATCCAAAAGTTCCGCTCGCAGGGATAATAGGATTATCAAGGGCAAGACCACTTAATTTCACCTTTGTATTTACCATAGAATTTCCTCCTTTTGAAGAACGGGACCTTCCTTACAAATACGCTTATATCCTGTTACCGTTTTACAAGAACAACCCATACAAGCGCCAAAGCCGCAGCCCATTCGTTCTTCAAAACTAAACTGCCCTGACGTTGCGGTCTTTGCAAATATCGCTTTCAGCATCCCTTCAGGTCCGCAGGTATAAAAATAGCTATAAGAAATATCATTCATCGCATCCGTGACGAATCCTTTTACGCCATAGCTACCGTCTGCGGTCGCAACTATCACCCTTGCTCCCAAGCTCTCAAATTCACTTTCATAAAAGACGTCATCTTTGCTGTTAAAGCCCAGGATTACCGTCGGCTTTTTGCCCTCTGAAATCAATTTTTTGCAAAGCGCGTAAAGAGGCGGAACACCGACGCCGCCGCCGATAAGTAGAGGTTTTTCTCCGCTCTTTTCTGTGCAGTAACCGTTTCCAAGCCCTGTCAGAATATCTAGGCGGACGCCGTTTTTATAAGCGCTTAGCTTTTTCGTGCCCTCTCCTACAACCTTATAAATCAAGGTGAGCGTATTGCTCTCCCAATCGCAAACGGAAATAGGACGGCGCAAAAAGCTGCCTTCAATTTTAATATTTACGAACTGACCTGTTTTTTTTATTTCCTCCGTATTACCTTTTAAAATCATACGAAAGACGTCTTTCGCTATAGGTTCGTTCTCGATTATCTCAAAAATTTCTTGCTTCATACTATCCTCACGAATCTATGGTAGAAATACAAATAGTCGTTTCCTCCAATACGTCAAGCAGAGTTTTTACCGTATCGAGAGATGTAAAGATGTTTACGTTATTCTCCGTAGCGAGACGGCGAATTTGTCTGCCGTCCTCTTTGGTATTTTCAGAATCTCCAATCTCGCTCGTATTGATTATATAAGCAATATAGCCCTGCTGAATTGCCTTTGGAAGCTCCTCGCTGCCGTCGCTTATTTTTCCGAGCACGTGCGTGCGGATTCCGTTCTTCTTCAAGAAGTTGCCGGTTCCGCTCGTCGCCTGTATATTAAAGCCCAAATTGTAGAAGCGGCGCACCAAAGGAAGCACCTCTTCCTTGTCGTTGTCTGCAACGGTGACAAATACGGTTCCGTAATTTTGAAGCTTCATGCCCGATGCCTGAAGCGCCTTATACATAGCGCGGTTTAATCTGTCGTCGTATCCTATCGCCTCGCCCGTGGACTTCATTTCAGGCGAGAGATACGCATCAAGTCCTCTTATCTTATTAAATGAGAATACGGGAACCTTTACATACCAACGCTTTTTCTCGTCAGGGTATATTCCGAAAATTCCAAGCTCTTTCAAGCTCTTGCCGAGAATTACCTCCGTCGCGATGTCGGCTAAACTGTAGCCGGTCGCTTTTGAAAGGAAAGGCACTGTACGGGACGAGCGTGGGTTAACCTCGATTATATATACGTTTTCGTCCCTGTCGACGATAAACTGAATATTATAAAGTCCTACGATACCAATTCCGAGACCTAACTTTTTAGCATATTGAAGAATTATTCCCTTCACCTTATCTGAAATGCTAAAGGGAGGATATACGCTAATAGAGTCTCCCGAATGGATACCCGTTCTCTCTACGAGCTCCATAATTCCGGGAACAAAGACGTCGGTTCCGTCGCAAATCGCATCGACCTCGACCTCTTTTCCGATAATATATTTATCTACGAGAACCGGCTTGTCCTCATCGATTTCAACCGCATTTTTCAAATAGTGGCGGAGCTGTTTTTCGCCTGCTACGATTTGCATAGCTCTGCCGCCAAGAACGAAGCTGGGACGTACCAAAACGGGATATCCAATCTTTTTCGCCGCCTTTACGCCGTCCTCTATATTCGTAACGGCGCAGCCCTCCGGCTGAGGAATACCCAATTCCAAAAGAATCTTTTCAAACGAATCGCGGTTTTCCGCGCGTTCGATCGCCTGACAGTCGGTTCCCACAATCTTGACTCCTCTTCTCATAAGCGGATCTGCCAAGTTAATTGCAGTCTGACCGCCAAGTGAAGCAATGACGCCTATCGGCTTTTCAAAATCAATGATGTTCATTACATCCTCGGTCGTAAGCGGTTCAAAATAGAGCTTATCGGAGGTGGTGTAATCGGTAGAAACCGTTTCGGGATTGTTATTTATTATAATTGCCTCATAACCTGAATTTTTAATAGTTTCTACGGCATGGACGGTAGAATAGTCAAACTCAACGCCCTGACCTATTCTGATAGGTCCTGCGCCGAGAACTACTATCTTCTTTCTATCGGAGAGCTTAGATTCCGTCTTGCCCTCATACGATGAATAGAAATAAGGAATATACGCGTTTGTATGGCAGGTGTCTACCATTCTATAGCTGGGGATTATGCCGTTATTTTTGCGCAGCTCATATATTGCAAGCTCGGTGGTCTTCCAAAGAGTTGAAATAAATTTGTCAGAAAATCCCATTTTCTTTGCGCTCTTCAAGACGTCTATACTGCCGATATTCTCGGAAAGCTCTTTTTCCTTTCTAACGATATTCTGAATCGCTTCAAGGAACAGCTCGGTTATAGCGGTAAGGTCGTGAAGCTCTTTTACGCTATGTCCGCGGCGAAGAAGCTCGCTTACCGCATAAATGGTATCATCACGGAAGTCCGATAAGTATGCAATAAGCTCGTCGTCACTCATTAAATCGAACTTTTTCATCCAAAGGTGGCAAACGCCGATTTCAAGAGAGCGCACGGATTTGAGCATACATTCTTCAAGTGAACTTCCTATACCCATAACCTCTCCCGTCGCCTTCATCTGCGTACCAAGCTTATTTGTGGCAGATGCAAATTTATCAAAGGGAAAACGGGGGAACTTCGCTACGACGTAATCAAGGCGCGGCTCAAAGTCAGCGGTAGTGTTTGCAATTTTAATATCCTTAAGAGCCATACCTACTGCAATTTTCGCCGTTACTCTTGCAATAGGATATCCGCTTGCTTTGGAAGCAAGCGCTGACGAACGAGATACGCGGGGATTTACTTCAATTAAGAAGTATTCGGAGGAATTGGGGTTTAAAGCGAACTGAACGTTACATCCGCCTGCTATCTTCAACTCACGTATAATTTTAATTGCGCTGTCGTTAAGCATCTTTTTATCTTTTTCGGAAAGAGATAAGATAGGCGCGACGACCGCAGAGTCACCTGTATGAACGCCGACGGGATCAATATTCTCCATGCCGCAGATAGTAATTGCGTTATCGTAAGAGTCACGCATTACTTCAAATTCAATTTCTTTATAACCCTTTACGCTCTTTTCGATAAGAACCTGATGAACGGGAGAAAGCTTAAATGCGTTGTTACCGATATCAATAAGCTCTTCTTCGTTGTCGGCAAAGCCCCCGCCCGTTCCGCCAAGAGTGAAAGCGGGGCGCAGAACTACAGGATAACCTATACGCTTTGCCGCCTCCTTCGCTTCCTCAAGAGAATAGGTAATCTCGGAAGGAATAGTCGGCTCTCCAATCGACTGACAAAGCTCCTTGAACAATTCTCTGTCCTCTGCGCGTTCTATACTCTCGCTGCTCGTACCGAGAAGCTCCACTCCACATTCTGCGAGAACGCCCTTTTGCTCCAATTGCATAGCGAGATTAAGTCCCGTTTGACCGCCGATTCCGGGAACGATAGCGTCGGGGCGCGCGTATCTCAAAATCTTTGCGATATATTCAAGGGTAAGCGGTTCCATATAAACCTTATCCGCAATCTGCGTATCAGTCATAATAGTTGCGGGGTTGGAGTTGACGAGCACTACCTCGTAGCCCTCCTCTTTTAACGCAAGGCACGCCTGCGTTCCGGCGTAGTCAAACTCTGCCGCCTGACCGATAACTATAGGTCCCGAACCGATTATAAGAATCTTCTTTAGGTCTTTTCTCTTAGCCATTATTTACTTCCTCCGATTTATATACAATTATTTATTAAACAAAACTATTTTACCGTTTCTGACGGTAAGGATATTTCTTCCGTAAACGAATTCACCCTCAAACGGAGTTGATCTGCCCTTAGAAAGAAATTCATTGGGGTCTATCATGTAACGCTCGTTCAGATCCCATACGCTAAAGCTATCGTTAAGCGGTATGTTAAAGCGCCGGCTCGGATTTTCGCTCATCAGCTTTATAAGCTTATCCATCGAAATTATATTCTTTTTCACAAGGTTGGTATAAAGAAGCGGAAACGCCGTTTCCACACCGACAATCCCCATGACGCTGCCTGCAAGTCCTTTTAACTTTTCCTCTTCGCTATGAGGGGCGTGGTCGGTGGCTATCATATCGATAGTGCCGTCGCATATTCCCTCTAACAATGCTTGTCTATCCTCTTCTGCACGGATCGGCGGATTCATCTTGAAGCTACCGCTTTCCTTTAACATACCGTCATTTAAAAGCAGATAATGCGGCGCTGTTTCGCAGGTTATATTCAATCCCTCTTTTTTCGCTTGGCGTATAAGCGATACGCTTTCCTTTGTAGATATATGGCATACGTGGTACGCGCAATCCGTCTTTCTTATCAGGTCTATATCGCGCTTTATCGGTCCCCATTCGCTTTCCGAGCAAATTCCTTTGTGTCCGTTTGCGCGCGCGTATGCACCGTCGTGAATATAGCCGCCCCTCAAAAGCGAGTTATCCTCGCAATGAGCTACGATTATTTTAGAAAGCGCCTTTGCGCGCTTCATCGCCTCGAGCATCATTTCTTCGCTTTGTACGCCTCTGCCGTCATCAGAAAATCCCGACACAAACGGAGCGAGCGCCTCCATATCCGAAAGCTCTTCTCCCTTTTGCCCCTTCGTTATAGTCGCATACGGATGAACGCCTACTACGGCATCTCTTTCTATTATATCAAGCTGTATTTTTAAATTCTCGATATTATCGGGCGTCGGCGAAAGATTTGGCATACTGCAAATTTCGGTATATCCGCCCCGAGCAGACGCGAGCGTTCCGCTTTTTATCGTTTCTTTATAAGAATAACCCGGCTCGCGAAGATGAACGTGAACATCAACGAAACCGGGTAAAACAGTAAAATTATCAAAAGAAGAAATAAAAGAAGAAAGTTCGGCATCCTGAGCGAGTATTTCCTTTGCCTTATTCTTCAAGTTCTCGTAAAACATTTTTATTCTCCTTTATAAAATCAATGCCTGCCGTTATAATCGGCAGGCATTAAACACAAAAAATACAACTACACCAAAAAGGTATAATTACAGTCATTCTTATATTTCTATCTTGCCGATATCACAGTATCGAATTAAAGATATGATTATTGTGATTATAATACCACAAAACAACTGTTTTGTCAAGTGTTTTTATACCTATTTTGAAGATATTTTTTTAATTTTTCAGGTCTTATTATTTAATTGCGGTTGTCTTTTCCTTTTGTATGACGTCGTGCGCTCCGCCCTCTATAATACTTGTAGCGGAAACGAGCGTAAGCACCGCTTTTTCTTGAAGCTCGGGAATAGAAAGCGCTCCGCAGTTACACATCGTGGACTTGACCTTTGAAAGTGACATTGCGACGTTATCCTTCAAGCTTCCTGCATAAGGAACGTAGGAGTCTACGCCTTCCTCAAAGGAAAGCTTCTTATCTCCGCCGAGGTCATATCTCTGCCAGTTTCTCGCTCTTGCCGAGCCCTCGCCCCAATATTCCTTGAAGTAGTTACCGCCAATGCTAACCTTATTAGAGGGACTTTCGTCAAAGCGCGCAAAATATCTGCCGAGCATAACGAAATCCGCTCCCATAGCAAGCGCAAGCGTGATATGGTGATCGTAAACGATACCGCCGTCAGAGCAAACAGGAATATATATACCTGTTTCCTTAAAATACTCGTCTCTCGCCTGACAAACCTCGATAAGAGCCGTCGCCTGTCCGCGACCTATACCCTTCGTCTCACGAGTAATACAAATAGAGCCACCGCCGATACCTACCTTGATAAAATCGGCACCCGCCTCAGCCAAAAATCTAAATCCCTTGGCATCCACTACGTTTCCTGCGCCTACCTTAACCTTTTCGCCGTAATTCTTGCGAATCCAATCAAGCGTAAGCTTTTGCCATTCAGAAAATCCCTCGGAAGAATCTATACAAAGAACGTCCGCTCCCGCTTCTATAAGCGCAGGCACTCTTTCCGCATAATCTCGGGTATTGATACCGGCGCCAACAACGTAACGCTTGTCCGCGTCCAAGAGCTCGTTGGGGTTTTGCTTATGCGTATCATAATCCTTTCGGAACACGAAATAAAGGAGACGGCCGTCTTTATCAATAATTGGCAAGGAATTTAATTTGTTATCCCATATAATATCGTTCGCTTCCTTAAGAGTAACGCCTTCCTTTGCGCAAATAAGACGGTCAAAGGGAGTCATAAACTCTGAAACCTTCGTTTCGGGATTCATACGGCTAACACGATAATCTCTGCTTGTAACGATACCCAAAAGCTTTCCGTCAGACGTTCCGTCGTCCGTAACGGCAACGGTAGAATGTCCCGTTTTCTCTTTGAGCGCAACGACCTCTGCCATTGTAGAATCAGGTCTTACGTTAGAATCGCTCTTTACAAAGCCCGCCTTATAGCTCTTGGCGCGAGCGACCATAGCCGCCTCGTCCTCGATTGTCTGTGAGCCGTAAATAAAGGAAACTCCGCCTTCAATTGCCAAGGCAACTGCGAGCTTCTCTCCCGATACTGCCTGCATTATTGCAGAAACCATAGGAATGTTCATAGTTATAGCAGGGGTTTCTCCCTTCTTGTATTTAACAAGAGGAGTTTTCAAGCTTACGTTTGCCGGAACGCATTCTGCCGAGGAATATCCCGGGACAAGTAAGTATTCATTAAAGGTGTGAGAAGGTTCGTTGATAAAAATAGCCATTTTCATTTCTCCGTTTTCACAAAATATATAAATTAGAAGTATTGTATCACAAAGTTAAAGCAAATGCAATAGCTTTTGCTTTTAAAATAAAAATTATTTACTTATTACGAAAATTTTCAAAAATCTTAAAACAACCCTGAAATTTTTCCGTCCTCATCGACGTCTATACGCTCTGCCGCAGGAGACTTCGGAAGTCCCGGCATAGTCATAATATCGCCCGTGAGGACAACGACGAATCCCGCGCCTGCGGAGATTTTAACGTTTTTCACTGTGACCGTGAAATCCTCGGGAGCGCCCAACTTCGTCTGGTCGTCTGAAAAACTGTACTGCGTCTTTGCTATACAAACAGGACAATTCGCAAATCCCATTTCCGTCAGTTTTTCTATTTGTTTTTTTGCTGCGGGAAGAATATTAACTCCCTTTCCGCCGTAAACCTTTGTAACAATTGCGTTTATCTTTTCGTCAAGCGGCATATCTGAAGGATACGCGAAGGTAAAATCCCCTTTTTCCTCTTCGCAAAGGCGCACAACCTCGCGTGCGAGAGCTTCTCCTCCCTTTCCTCCGTCTGCCCAAACTGTAGAAAGAATTACGTTTACTCCGAGCTCTTTGCATTTTTCGATAATAAAATCGACTTCTGCATCCGTATCGGTCGGGAAACGATTTACTGCAACCACGCAAGGAATCTTATATACGTTTTTAATATTTGAAACGTGGCGCAAAAGATTAGGAATACCCTTTTCGAGCTTTTCGATATTTTCCTCTCCAAGCTCTGTTTTTGCAAGCCCGCCATGCATCTTTAACGCGCGTATAGTTGCAACCACGACGACAGCGTCGGGTGTAAGCCCTGCCATACGGCACTTGATATCCAAAAACTTTTCTGCGCCGAGGTCTGCGCCAAATCCAGCTTCGGTCACCGCATAGTCGCCCATCTTTAACGCCATTTTCGTAGCGATTACCGAGTTGCATCCATGCGCAATGTTTGCAAACGGCCCTCCGTGAACAAATGCAGGCGTACCTTCAAGAGTTTGAACAAGATTTGGCTTCAAAGCGTCCTTTAACAAGGCGGTCATAGCACCGGCCGCCTTCAACTGACCTGCGGTAACCGGCTCGTCGTTATAGGTATAACCAACAATAATTCTTGAAAGGCGTTCCTTCAAATCGGAAATCGAATTAGAAAGACATAAAACAGCCATTATCTCGGAAGCGACGGTAATATCAAATCCGTCCTCGCGAGGAGTTCCGTTCACACGTCCTCCAAGTCCGTCGACCACGAAACGAAGCTGACGGTCGTTCATATCAACGCAACGCTTCCAAGTGATTTTACGTGGATCGATACCAAGCGTGTTCCCCTGCTGAATATGATTATCGAGCATAGCGGCAAGGAGGTTATTCGCCGCGCCTATTGCGTGAAAATCGCCTGTGAAGTGAAGATTTATATCCTCCATAGGAACGACCTGCGCATATCCTCCGCCTGCCGCGCCGCCCTTTACGCCGAACACGGGGCCAAGCGACGGCTCGCGAAGAGCAACGGTTACGTCCTTACCTATACGCTTTAAACCGTCCGCAAGTCCGATAGTCGTAGTGGTTTTTCCTTCGCCAGCGGGCGTCGGGGTAATAGCGGTAACAAGTATGAGCTTTCCGTCCTTGCGTCCCGCATCGGACAATAACGACAAATCAATCTTTGCCTTATACTTACCGTAAAGCTCAAGATAATCGTCGCTGACGTGAGCCACCTTTGCAATTTCGGTAATCGGTTTTAATTTGCAATTTTGAGCAATTTCAATATCGGAAAGGAAAGCCATTTTGTTTTCTCCTTATTATTTAAAATATTTTACTGCCGAAGCAAAGAGCTTCATATCATATTCGCCAACGACGTTCTTATAGAGACCGTTTCCAATACGCTCGGAATGTCCCATTTTACCTATAATTCTTCCGTCGGGCGAAAGGATCCCCTCGATAGCGCACATAGAGTTGTTGGGGTTGAACAGCACGTCGTCCGTTACGTTTCCGTCAAGGTCAACGTACTGAGTCGCGATTTGTCCGTTTTCTACCAACTTCTTGATAACGTCATCATTGGCTACGAAACGTCCCTCGCCGTGTGAAATTGCGACTGAATAAATATCTCCTACGTTACATCCGCTGAGCCAAGGAGATTTATTTGACGCCACTCTCGTACGCACTATTCTCGACTGGTGTCTAGCTATGGTATTAAAGGTAAGCGTAGGACAGTCAGCATCCGTGTCGATAATTTTTCCGTAAGGCACGAGTCCGAGCTTTATAAGCGCCTGGAAGCCGTTACAGATACCGCACATAAGTCCGTCGCGGCGAGTAAGCAGCTCGTTCACCGCTTCTTTGATTTCTCCGTTGCGGAAAAATGCGGTAATAAATTTTCCGGAGCCATCCGGCTCGTCTCCGCCTGAAAATCCGCCGGGGATAAATATTATCTGAGAGCTCTGGACGGATTTTGCAAAGTTCTCTACGCTCTTTGAAATTCCGTCTGATGTAAGATTATTGATAACGAAAATTTCCGGCTCTGCTCCTGCGTCTCTTACTGCCTTTGCAGAATCAAACTCGCAGTTCGTGCCCGGGAATACGGGTATCAAAACTCGCGGCTTTGCAACCTTTACTGCGGGCGCAATTTTCTCTTTGCAGTTATACGAGAACGCCTCGAGCGTTTTCACCTTATTATTTTTAAGCGTCGGGAACACGCCCTCAAGCTTTTCTTCATAAAGCTTGTCAAGGTCGCTCATTGAAACGCTTTCGTTACCATAAGTGAGCTTGGAATCATCGGTAATATAACCAATTAACTCTCCCTCTGTATCTGCGTCAACCTCGAGCAAGAATGCTCCGTAATTGTAGCCGAAAAGGTCAGAGAGCGAAACGTTACTATCAAACTTAAAGCCAAAGCCGTTTCCGATACACATTTTATAAATCGCCTCGGCGATACCGCCGAAGGTGGGAGTGTAGGCGGAATAAACCTTTCCATCTCTCATAAGTTCGGTAACCTTATTGAAGTTTTCTATAAGGGATTTTGCAACGGGCAAACCATCGCCGTTCATCTCGGGACGAAGGCAGATAATCTTGTGCCCTGCTTTTTTAGCGTCATTCGTAATTACCTCAGAAGCATTTCCCGTCGTTACGGCAAATGAAACGAGGGTAGGCGGAACGTCAAGCTTTTCAAACGAACCGCTCATCGAGTCCTTTCCGCCTATTGCGGCAATTCCGAAATCTATCTGCGCGCGGAAAGCTCCGAGAAGCGCTGAAAGCGGTTTTCCCCAACGTTTAGCATCCTTCATCGGCTTTTCGAAATATTCTTGGAAGGTCAAATATACGTCCTCAAAGGAAGCGCCTGAGGCAACAAGCTTCGAAACACTCTCAACGACTGCCAAATATGCGCTGTGATAAGGGCTCTTTTCCGCTATATAAGGATTATAGCCCCAAGCCATATATGAGCATCCGTCGGTATGCTTTTGCTCTACTGAAATTTTATGTACCATTGCTTGAATAGGCGTTCTCTGATTTTTACCGCCGAAGGGCATCAAAACCGTTCCTGCACCGATAGTAGAGTCGAAGCGCTCGCTAAGACCGCGCTTAGAGCATACGTTGAGGTCGGAAACGAGTGCTTTATATCCTTCTGTGAAGTTTTGCACCTCTGCCTTGCCGTAACTCTCAATTTTTGCAGGCGCAACGTCTATATGCTTTTCTGCGCCGTTAGAATTAAGGAACTCACGAGATATATCGATAATAGTATTTCCGTTCCAATGAACACGGAGACGGGGTTCTTCGGTTACACGCGCTACGACCGTTGCCTCAAGATTTTCGCTGTAAGCAAGCTCCATAAAGCGTTCGATATTTTCCTTCTCTATTACGACCGCCATTCTCTCCTGAGATTCGCTGATAGCTAACTCCGTACCGTCAAGTCCTTCGTATTTTTTAGGAACCTTATTCAAATCAATGTCAAGTCCGTCGGCAAGCTCTCCGATAGCAACAGAAACGCCGCCTGCGCCAAAGTCGTTACATCTCTTTATCATTCTGCACGCCTCAGCGTTGCGGAACAATCTTTGCAGTTTTCTTTCCTCGGGCGCATTTCCCTTTTGAACTTCTGCGCCGCAGGTTTCAACGGAATGTGAATCGTGCGCTTTCGACGAGCCGGTAGCGCCGCCGATACCGTCGCGTCCGGTTCTTCCTCCGAGAAGAATTACGACATCTCCGTCAGAGGGACGCTCACGGCGGACGTTTTCAGCAGGCGTTGCCGCAATTACTGCGCCAATCTCCATACGCTTTGCCGCATATCCGTCGTGGTAAAGCTCGTCTACAATACCTGTCGCAAGACCTATCTGGTTACCGTACGAGGAATATCCCGCTGCCGCAGTTTGAACTATCTTTCTCTGCGGAAGCTTTCCTTTTATAGTTTCGCTAACCGGCTTCGTCGGATCTGCCGCGCCCGTTACACGCATAGCCGCATAAACGTAGGAACGTCCTGAAAGAGGATCTCGAATAGCGCCGCCGATACAGGTCGCCGCGCCTCCAAACGGCTCGATCTCCGTCGGGTGATTATGCGTTTCGTTTTTAAACAACAAGAGCCACGGCTCTTTCTTCCCCTCCACTTCAAGCTCAATCTTTACTGTGCAGGCGTTTATTTCCTCCGACTCGTCAAGCTTATCAAGCTTTCCTATACTCTTGAGATACTTGC
Organism: Eubacteriales bacterium; assembly: GCA_045587025.1. Taxonomy (GTDB): domain Bacteria; phylum Bacillota; class Clostridia; order Oscillospirales; family CAG-272; genus UBA1740. The sequence continues at coordinate 9,186 of JAZNBK010000056.1, read as the reverse complement.
CCGCAAGCGTGCCTATATCCATAAGATTTATCGGCTTCGTACGTCCCAATTTGTTTCGAATTTCGATATACTCGTTGTACGCATTTTGTAACAATTCGTCCTCAAACGTTACGCTGTCAACGGTGGTAAGAAAAGTAGTGTGACGGCAATGGTCTGACCAATAGGTATCGATCATACGAATTTCGGTAATCGTAGGGTCTCTCTTCTCGCCTATAAAATACGATTGGCAAAATGCAATATCGTCCAAATCCATAGCAAGACCGTATTGCGAAATAAATTCTGCCAACTCTTTTCTTGTCATTTTGGTGAAGTTTTTGAGAGTTTCTACCGTCGTGGGAATGTCGTAATTTGCTTTGAGTGTATCTTTGGGAGCAAGAGACGCCTCTCTCGCTTCCACAGGATTGATTACGTATTTCTTGATTTCAGCGATTTCATCTTCACTTAAATCACCGTAAAGCAGATACACCTTTGCAGTAGCAACAGTAGGTCTTTCTCCCTTGGAAATAATCTGTATACATTGCGCCGCAGAATCTGCGCGCTGGTCAAACTGACCGGGAAGATACTCGACTGCAAAAACATATGCGCCCTCACTGTCGAAGTCCTCGCTTACGACATCAAGCTGTGGCTCTGAAAATACCGTGCTCTTTGAATAGTCAAACAACGTCTTTTCTATATTTTCAACGTCATAACGGTTTAAAAGACGAACCTTTGTAAGACCTTTTATGCCTATAAGAGAGGTAATATCGGAATACAGGGCCTTGGCTTCATTTGCAAAGCCGTCCTTTTTTTCAACATAAATGCGATAGACCATTAGCCCTCCTTTACGGCAAGCGCGCGCTTACCGATATCTTTTCTAAAGTATGAATTTTCAAAATGAATTTTATCTACGAGAGAGTACGCCTTATCGATTGCAGCAGAAAGAGTTTCTTCAACTGCAACTGCGCCAAGCACACGTCCGCCTGCCGTAAGCAATTTACCTTCTGCTAATTTTGCGCCTGCCACGTAAACGTTACCGTCTATGTTTTCGGGGATAGTTATTTCAAATCCCGTTTCATATTTTTCGGGGTAACCGCAAGACGCCATTACAACGCAGCAAGCGCTGTTCTGCGAGAAGCGCACCATTTCTTCCTTTAACGTACCGTTTGTCGTAGCTTGCATTATCGTGAGCAAATCACTTTCAAGCAAAGGCAAAACGACCTGCGTTTCAGGATCTCCGAAACGGCAGTTATATTCAATTACCTTCGGTCCGTCTTTCGTGAGCATAAGCCCAAAATAAAGACAACCCTTAAAGGTTCTTCCCTCTTCTTTCATCGCCTTAATCGTAGGAACAAAGATTTTTTCCATACAAATATCGGCAATTTCTTTCGTATAATACGGATTTGGCGCAATAGTCCCCATACCGCCGGTATTTAATCCTTGGTCGTTATCCTTTGCGCGCTTATGATCCATAGAGGAGACCATAGGAATTACGGTCTCTCCGTCTGTAAACGAGAGAACGGAAACCTCAGGACCTTCCAAAAATTCCTCGATTACGACGTTATTTCCGCTTTGACCAAAAATTTTATCTTCCATTATTGAGTGAATTGCGGCTTTGGCATCCTCTCTTGTCATAGCGATTATAACACCTTTTCCAAGAGCAAGTCCGTCCGCCTTAATAACCGTGGGAATCGGCGCTGTGTCCAAATATTCGAGCGCTTCCTCGGGATTTCCAAATACCTCGTATTTTGCCGTAGGAATACCATACTTTTTCATAAGGTTTTTTGAAAAAACCTTACTGCCCTCAATTATCGCTGCGTTAGCGCGAGGTCCAAAGCAAGGAACACCTACCTTCTCCAGCTCGTCCACTGCTCCGAGAACAAGCGGATCGTCAGGCGCAACCACCGCATAATCTATCTTATTTTCTTTTGCAAACAGAACAAGCTTATCTATCTCTTTCGCGCCTATCGGAACGCAGGTGGCATCCTTCGACATACCGCCGTTACCGGGTGCGACAAAAATTTCGGTTATAGATTTGTTTTCCTTTAATTTTTTTACAATTGTATGCTCTCGGCCTCCTGAGCCGACAACCAAAATTCTCATAAAAATCCCCTTTTGTCTTTTATCAATGGTGGAACAATCTCATTCCCGTAAACGCCATAGCAATGTCATATTTGTCACAGCATTCAATAACGAGGTCGTCACGGATAGAGCCGCCCGGCTCTGCTATATAGCTTACTCCGCTCTTATGCGCTCTTTCTATATTATCACTAAACGGGAAGAAAGCGTCAGAACCGAGAGAAACACCTGTGATTTTTGAGAGATATTCCTCGGCATCCTTTTGTGTAAGCGGTTCAGGACGTGAGGTGAAGTACTTCTGCCAAACGCCCTCTGCGCATACGTCCTCTTCATTCTTGTTTATATATCCGTCGATTACGTTATCTCTGTCGGGGCGGCCAAGTGTCGGGAGGAAAGGAAGGTTCAAAACCTTTTCGTGTTGACGAAGGAACCAAGTGTCTGCCTTTCCGCCTGCAAGACGTGTACAATGGATTCTCGACTGCTGTCCTGCGCCTACGCCTATTGCCTGTCCGTCATAAGCAAAGCAAACGGAGTTCGATTGAGTGTATTTCAAGGTTATAAGAGAAATTATTAAATCTCTCTTCGCCGCGCTCGGCAAATTCTTGTTTTTTGTAACAATATTGCTAAGCAGAGCTTCATTTATCTCAAATTCATTTCTGCCCTGCTCAAAGGTGATTCCAAAAACCTGCTTGCGTTCGATTGGGGCAGGAATATAATTTTCATCAATTTCTACTATGTTATAGTTGCCGTTTCTCTTCGTTTTCAAAATTTCAAGCGCCTCCGGCTCGTATCCGGGAGCGATTACACCGTCAGAGACCTCTCTTTTTATAAGCTTTGCAGTCGTTACGTCACAAACGTCGGAAAGAGCTACCCAGTCACCAAAGGAGCACATTCTATCTGTTCCTCTCGCTCTTGCGTACGCGCAAGCCAAGGGGGATTTGTCAAGCTCGGGTATATCGTCTACAAAACACGCTTTTTTGAGATTATCTGAAAGAGGAATACCTACTGCCGCAGACGTAGGGCTAACGTGCTTAAAGGAAGTAACAGCAGGCATACCAAGTGCCGCCTTCAATTCCTTTACAAGCTGCCATGAGTTAAACGCATCCAAGAAATTTATATATCCCGGTCTGCCCGACAGTATCTTTATAGGAAGCTCTCCGTCCTCCATAAAAATTCTCGACGGCTTCTGATTGGGATTACAACCGTATTTCAGTTCAAACTCTTTCATTTTTTATCTCCGTTCTTGTTAATTAATTTTTCCTCGATTTTTCCGCTCTCAAGGTCTAAATAGCGAACATAAAGTGAAATCTTATTGTCGCGGTCGAGATTATTCCAAATATCGTCGGCAAAGTCATCTATATCGTTTGAAATATAAACTCTTTCCGGCTCTCCTACAAACGTAGGAATAGGATTTCCGTCCGTTACGTAAGTATGTATAAAATGCCCAAGTCCTGCTTTTGAAGGATAATCAAAGGTAAAGCGAGCGCAGTCACTTCCCTCCTCGTCTATGCTCTTGAGGATGCTCATCTGATACGAAAAATCTCCCTTATCCATCGTGAGCATACCGCTTATACGGGGAGTGAAATTCGGGCTGTCCGGCTCAAACTCTCTGGTCGCAAGCGCTTCTCTCATGCCCTTTCCTTCTTTTACAAAATCAAAAATCGTATCGGTCTGGTCGCCGTTCGTAACTATCAACTTATTTTCATAAGAACGAATTGCTGAATATATAATCAAGGACGGATCCTCAACGCGAGAAACGTCGTACGGCTCGGTAAATACTGCGCCGTCCTTTAAGGTAAATACGCGATTACGGCTGTTTTCGCTACGTCCCATAATAAAGTATGCGACTGCCGCTTTCTTTCCGTCAGGCGTCTTTCCAATAACAATTCCTCTGCCAACATAAGCGTTTCCTCTTATGCGGTCTCCCATTGTTTTTACTTCATATATATTCATATCAATTCCTCACTTTGCTCTTTAATTGTTTTTGAGACTATTTCAGCGGCTTGCGGAAGCAAAATCCATTCTGCCTCCTCCATTACCCGCTTTTGTAAAATTTCCGGAGTATCTCCCTCTTTTATTTCTACCGCCTTTTGAAGAATAATTTCTCCGCCGTCGGGTATTTCGTTTACATAGTGAACGGTTGCGCCCGTCACCTTTACTCCATAGCTTAAAGCCGCCTCGTGAACGCGAAGCCCGTAAAAGCCCTCTCCGCAAAAGGAAGGTATCAAAGACGGATGCACGTTCAATATCCTCTTTTGATATTTTGAGGTGAAGCTCTCGCTTAATATGCTCATAAATCCGGCGAGAACTATAAGCTCTATTCCGTTGTCGCGGAGAATTTCAAGAATTTTATTCTCAAAATCCAAGGGCGTGGAAAAATCTTTTTTCAAAACCGTCTCGGTTTTTATATTCGCATTTTTAGCCCTTATAAGCGCATAAGCGTCTTTCTTGTTTGAAAGAACGAGCTCGATTTTTCCGCTTTTTAAAATCCCCTTTTCCTGAGCATCTATCAATGCCTGAAGATTAGTCCCGCCGCCCGAAACGAGCACGGCAATTTTTGTTTTGGACATTAAAATCAATCCTCCGAAAATTAACAGTTTTCACTTAAGACAAGATTACGCCTGCGTCATCCTCAACGACTTCGCCCATTATGTATGCGTTTTCTCCGTTTTTGCGAAGTATCTCAACTGCCTTGTCAGCTTCATCACGCTTAACGATAACGCTCATACCTACACCCATGTTAAAGGTGTTGAACATATCTCTTTCGGAAATTCCGCCTTCCTTTGCAATCAAATCAAAGATAGTAAGTATTTGTAAGGAAGAACGTTCAATCTTCGCGCTCAATCCGCTTGGCAAGCTTCTCGGTATATTTTCATAGAAGCCGCCACCCGTAATATGAGATATAGAACGTACGTTCACGTTGTCAATTAAATCAAGTATCGGCTTTACGTAAATTTTCGTGGGTGTGAGCAAGGTTTCGCCAACAGACTTTCCGCCAAGCTCTGCTATCGGCTTGGATATATCCTTTTCTCCAACGCCAAACACACGACGTACGAGAGAAAATCCGTTCGAATGAACTCCGCTCGATTGTATAGCTATTATAGCGTCTCCCTTTTGCATAGTTTCGGGACGGAGTATTTTGTTTTTATCGACCACGCCTACTGCGAAGCCGGCTAAATCGTATTCATCCACAGGATAAAATCCGGGCATTTCCGCAGTTTCGCCACCGATAAGAGCAGCGCCTGACTGCACGCAGCCCTCCGCAACGCCCGAAACGATAGCTGCGATTTTTTCAGGTATATTCTTTCCGCAAGCAATATAATCGTCGAAGAACAAGGGCTTTGCGCCACAGCATATTACGTCGTTTACACACATTGCGACACAGTCGATACCTACGGTATCATGCTTGTCCTGCAAAAAAGCAAGCTTGAGCTTCGTACCTACTCCGTCGGTTCCGCTTACGAGTACGGGCTTTTCCATTCCCTTTACGTCGAGCTCGAAAAGTCCTCCGAAGCCGCCGACGTCGGAGCATACGCCGCTCGTCATAGTTCTTGCTATATGTGCCTTCATCAACTCAACGGCGCGATAACCTGCTGTAATATCAACGCCTGCCGCTGCATAACTATCAGATCTTGAATTTTTCATAATGTTTATTCCTTTCCGTTCCAGCAATAAGTACAAAGCTTACACGGCTCTATGCCAATTGCTTTAATAATACCTTCGAGCGACTGAAATTCGAGAGACGCGAAATGCATTTTTTCACAAATCGCACGGCGAAGCGCCTTTCCTCTTTCCGTCGTCGTGTCACAATATTCTTCGATATAATTGAAGCCCTCTTCTCCCTCAAGCTCGAGAATAATCCTTCTGCCGAGCAAATCCATATCGGACGTGTTCCTTGAGAAATTCAAGTATTTACAGCCGTACATCAAGGGCGGACACGCCGATCTCATATGGACCGATTTCGCTCCGTTTTTATATAAAAATTCTACGGTTTCACTGAGCTGTGTTCCTCTGACGATACTATCGTCAACGAATAGCAAATCCTTATCCTTAATCAGCTCTTCCACCGGAATTTGCTTCATTTTTGCTATTTTATTTCTCTCCTCCTGATTAGAAGGAATGAAGCTCCTCGACCATGCGGGCGTATATTTGATAAACGGACGCGCAAACGGCTTTCCGCTACTTATCGAATATCCAATTGCGTGAGGCGTACCTGAATCGGGAACGCCACATATATAATCAACGTCGGGCATAGTGTTGTTCTTTTTTTCCGACTCTGCCATGATTTTGCCGTTTTCGGTACGCATTACCTCAACGTTAACACCCTCGTATGAAGCCGTAGGATATCCGTAATACGTCCAAAGGAATGCGCAGATTTTCATTTCCTCGCTTCCCTCATAAAGAACCCTTGCGCCATCAGGAGTAAGCTCTATAATTTCTCCCGAGCGAAGCTCCTTAAAGCTCTGAAAATCAAGCTTTTTGTAAGCAAACGACTCAAAAGAAACGCAAAACGCATCCTCTTTTTTCCCGACGACCAACGGAAGCCGTCCGCACTTATCTCGCGCAGCAACTAACGCTCCGTTTTCCTTTAAAATCAAGATTGAAGCAGAACCCTCTATTGTTTCCTGCGCGAATCTGATTCCTTCTACCAACGTGTCCTTTTCTTCTATAAGTGCAGCTAAAATTTCCGTACAGTTTACGGTGTTTCCGCTCATACACTGAAAAACGCCGTAATTGCTTTTCAAATATCTCTCAACTATTTCCTCACTATTTGAAATCATACCGACCATTGTAATGGCGTACGCTCCAAACTTCGATTTAATGAGCAAGGGCTGTGGGTCCGCATCACTTATACAGCCGATACAGGCGTTTCCCTTTAGGCGAGAGGCAATATTGTCAAATTTAGTGCGAAAAGGAGAATTTTCTATATTGTGTATTTCTCTTTGAAAAAATCCGTCTTTATCGACAGAAGCCATACCTGCGCGCGCTTTTCCCAAGTGGGTATGATAATCCACCCCGAAAAAGACGTCCTGCACGGTATCGCTTTTCGATGTTATCCCGAAAATTCCGCCCATTTATTTGTTCCTCATATTATCTATCGTTTTTGTTCCGCTAATAAAATTATTTCGAATTATGCAAAGAAAAGCTTGGAAAGAGTCATAGGATCGATATATTCGCCGTTCTTATATACTCTCATATTTCCGGACGCGATCTCATCAATAAGCATTACGTTTCCGTCTTTATCATAACCGAACTCAAATTTGATGTCGTAAAGAACGAGTCCCTTTTCTTTAAGGTCGTCTGCTACGATTTGTGTTATTTTCTGTGTCATAAGCTTGATATCATCGTACTGGGAAGCAGTCATTACACCCAAATCAACGAGGCCGTCTTTAGTAACAAGCGGATCGCCCTTTTCATCGTTTTTAAAAGTCGTTTCAACGTATGCGGGCAAATCTGCGCCTTCTTCAATATAATCGCTATAGCGACGATAAAAGCTTCCAACTGCCTTATGGCGACAGATTACCTCAAGTCCCTTGCCAAACGGCTTTGCAGGAAGGACCTCCATAGTCGTGTCAGCAAGATTTGCGCTTATATAATGTGTTTTAATTCCTGCGGCGTTAACCTTCTCGAAGAAGTAAATTGACATTCTCAGGTTTACATCTCCAACACCGTCAATTGTAAGTCCTACAGTATTTTCGCCCGGATCAAAAACTCCATCCTTGCCCGTGCAATCATCCTTGAATTTAAGCAAATAATTGCCGTTGTCAAGTGCGTATACGTTTTTTGTTTTTCCTGTGTAAACAAGCTTGTTAGCCATCTTTAATTTCTCCCTTTATCATTATATATTTATTTATTAAATTCATTTTCAACAGATGCGTTCTTTTTGAGAACGTTTTCTCTGTCTCTTGCCCTTTTTTCATCTAACGCCCTCGCAAGATTTTCATCCTCTATCGCAAGCATTTGGATACATAAAAGGGCGGCATTGGAAGCTCCGTTCACCGCAACAGTAGCGACGGGGATCCCCGTAGGCATTTGTACAGTAGAAAGGAGCGCGTCAATGCCACCCATATTTGCAGAGCATACAGGTATGCCAACGACGGGCAAGGTTGTATTAGCCGCAATAGCGCCTGCAAGGTGAGCCGCCATGCCTGCCGCAGCTATAATAGCGCCAAAACCGTTCGCTCTCGCGTTTTTACTGAATTCGGCAGATTCGATAGGAGTTCTGTGCGCAGAAAAAACGTGCACCTCATAAGGAACGTTAAATTCTATAAGAGTATCAATTGCTTTTTTAACAATTGGCAAATCACTGTCGCTACCCATAATAATCGCTATTTTCTTCATAACCATTCTCCTGTTTTTTTAAATTAAAAAAGGCGCACTTACCTCTCTTTTTGATAAGTGTGCCCAGACGGTCGGCATTACTTCTCCCCTGTTCCTTCGTGGTTTTTTCCACTAATTCCGTCAGTTGCAAAGGATGTATTTATTTGTCACGATTATAATATCATAAAAATAGAATTTTGTCAATAGATTTACGCCTGTTTTTTATGTTCTTATTGCTAAAATATTTATATAAACAGCAATATTCTTTCCAAGCCGCATTTTGTTTCGCTGATCACGTAGTATATCATTAATCCATCCAGAGAATCCCACCCTCAACTCTCCATGTATTCCTTCGCCATATTCAACGCTAGCATCGAACTGCTTATGTTCTTCTACGTCGTTGAAAGTTGCCTGCTTTTTCGCCTTCATCTCTGCGATTTTGACCTCTCGGGCTTTTCGGCTGTTTTATTAAAATCGGGATGAACCTTTTCTATCTCATCAATTCTCTTGTGTGACTGCTCGGCAGTTACTGCTTCGCTTCTATTCTCATTTTCGCCGAATATAGACTTATTTGGGATTTTCCCCTCTGTCCGTTCTTCAAGCGTCATACTATCTACGTTGCGCCAATGCATAAGATACTCGTTAAAGCTAATCTTTACTGTGTCGCCCTTAAGCGTAATCGGCTTCATTATCTTTGAAAGTCCCTCGCCGACCTTCTTACCGTCATCCGAGAAAATGTCGTACTGCACGTCGCCCAACATCGTTTGTGAGGCGCTCATACTTGCGCGCACCGCTTGAATAATATCGTCG
>JAZNBK010000055.1:0-24774 GCA_045587025.1 Eubacteriales bacterium | reverse complement strand
AGTACACCGTAACTCTCACCGATGACATCGGCAACAAGGCAGAGTTCAGCTTCACCATCGTAGAACCCGTTGTGACCAAGTTCACCCATAACTTCGACGAGCTTGCAGGCTTTGAAAAGGTGCTTGTGAACGGCAACGAAGCAAGACTCAACTACGGAACTCTTGAAATCACCGCAGACGGCAAGTACACCGTGGACGTGGTTGCTAACGGCGAAACCCACTCCTTCAACGTGACCGTTGACACCAAGGTGGACTACTCCGTAAACGCACACGACAAGGGCTTTGCGAACTCCGTGAAGATCTCCGCAAACGAGAGCGTAACCGCTACCGTCACCAAGAATGGCGAAGCGTTCAAGTACGAGCTTGGCAAGGAGATCACCGAGCCTGCGACCTACGGCGTTAAGCTCGTTGACGCGCTCGGCAACAAGGTAGAGTTCAGCTTCACCATCGTAGAGCCTACTGTCGGCAAGTTTGAGGAAGAAATCGACCTTATCCCCGGCTTTGAAAAAGTGCTTGTCAACGGCAACGAAACCACCATCGAGAAAGGCACTCTCGCACTCACCGAAAGCGGCGTTTACGAGGTATCTATCATTGCGGGTGGTAAGACTCAGAAGTTCACCGTAACCGTGGATGCTACTGCTCCTACGCTGACTCTGAATGGCGTTGAGAACGGCGGCGCTACCACCGATGCAGTAACTCTTACCGACGTTTCCGAGGAAGCAGAGGTTGTGGTAACGCTCAATGGTGAGCAGATCGAGTACAACGTTGGTGACGAGCTTACCGAGATTGGCGAGTACAAGGTAACTGTGACCGATGCTTACGGCAACGCTACCGAGTACGACTTCACCATCGAGAAGGGCGCGAATATCGCACTCATCGTTATTCTCATCATTCTCGGCGTAGCTGCTATCGGAACGGGTGTGTTCTTCTACTTCAAAAAGAAGAATAGCATCTAAGGCATAACCCCGACCGCCCGGGACTAACCTCTCGGGCGGTCTTACACCTTGAAAAATTCACGAAAAAATGATATAATTAAGGTATAAATGAAATAGAACAGCATTGTAGCGAGGGTGGTGCAAACCGTTCCTCAAAACGCAGGAAAGCCGGGCATAACTTTTGCTCGGCTTTCTTTTCATTATTGGCAATAATAAACTTAGAGGAAGGTGAAAAAATGAAGTACAAAGATTGGCTACACGATTGGCTTGATAACTATATAAAGCCATCGTCCAAAACCAAAACCTGCGCGCGATATACCGAAATCGTTGAACGGCATATCATACCGCATCTTGGGGATGTAGAGCTTGACGAGCTGACGGCACTCGTTATACAGCGTTATGTTACCCACTTATCGACCAACGGCAATTTGAAAACGGGAAAAGAGCTTGCTCCGAACTCTGTGAACGCTATCATTACCGTTGTGCAAAATTCTCTAAAAATGGCATATACCCTCGGCTATGTCAAGGAATATGTCGGTGATAAAGTGAAGCGACCGAAAGCACAAGAAAAGAAGGTTGAGTGTTTTACCGCTACCGAGCAGAAGCAGATAGAAGCCTATGTTATGGGAGGAAAAACAAAGTTGTTTGGAATATTGCTTTGCCTTTACACGGGGCTTCGCATTGGAGAACTTCTTGCGCTTGAATGGTCTGACATTGACTTTGGCAAAGCAGAGCTTCACGTCAACAAAACCTGTCACGATGGAAAAGACAAAAACGGCGTATTTGCAAGAATAGTGGATACTCCCAAAACATCATCGTCTATTCGTACAATCCCACTCCCACGGCAGATAATTCCTTTATTACGGGAGGTAAAAAAGAAAAGCCACTCGATATACGTCATATCGAATGGCGAAAAACCTATTGCAATCAGATCATATCAGCGGAGCTTTGATTTGGTTTTGAAGAACCTTAATATACCGCACAGAGGGTTTCATTCGTTGCGACACACCTTTGCCACCCGTGCATTAGAGTGTGGAATGGATGTGAAAACGCTCTCCGAAATTCTCGGTCATAAGAACCCGACCGTAACGCTTAACCGATATGTTCATTCTCTTATGGAGCACAAGAAGGAAATGATGAACAAACTCGGTAAGCTCCTTTAATTTTTTTGACTCGTTCTGCACCTATTACCATAATAGTTGGTTTTAGATATTCTATTATATCACAAATCTTAGAGGAAGTCAATGCGAAGGGGCAATAAACACCCGATTTTAACATAAAAATCGTGCATTTTAATGCCGATAGATGAACTAAAACATAAAAAGTGTACGCCTATTATGGTAATAGGCGTACACTTTTAGAAGGTTAAAGATCATCTATCAAGGCAGGTGTTTGATGAGAAATGTTAGGAGAAATATATCGGGTTTCCTTTGTTGGACACCGCAGGGTTGATGATTTCTACTTTGTAGAAAACCAACTTGATAATATTGTCGGTGATCTGATACGAACCAAGGAATACGTTGAGTTTTACGTAGGTAAAAATGGCGACTTTGATACGATGGTGGCATCGGCAATAAAGCGCGCTCAAAATCGACTCGGCAAGGACAACAACAGTTTGATCTTAGTTCTACCGTACACCGTAGCCGATATGGAATATCTTGAAGATTTCTACGATGAGATATGGATACCCGATGAGCTTCACGGCGTACACTTCAAGAACGCTATTACTAAGCGAAACGAATGGTTCGTAAACAATTCAGACCTACTAATTGCGTATGTATTACGCGACAAAGGCGGTGCTGCTACTTGCTTGAAAATGGCAGAAAAACAAAAAATCCTTACCGTCAATATAGCCGACAATAAGGACATCTATTAGTGTAATAGGAGCATCACTTTTTAATGATGTTTACAAAAGTATACGTGTAGTATATCACAAAAAAGCTTTTTTGTCAACATTATTACTTAAAAAAACCTATTTTTTTGGATATTTTTTCTTTTTGCAGTACATAGATGGTTAAATAGAACTGATTATGAGCACCTATTACACTAATAGGTGTTCATTTTTTGGTGTTTAATATACATCTATGCAGCATTTCAACATCGGGGAAAGTTCTAATGCTACATCAAAAAAAATATAAAGGAGAATATTTATGGAATTTGATGCAGTCTTTACCGCGAAAAAAGAAACGAGTAAAGAAGAATTCTTAAGGAAACTGCTTATCGAATTAGCAAGCTCATCTAAAACCCCCGCTGATGTAGTAAAGGCAAAGTTCGGTGAAGTAGAAGAAAGTGTGCGAGAGGCAATCGTATGTTCTGCCCATATTGAAATGGACTATACGGCTTCGATTGGATATGACCGCCAAGAAACGTATTGGACGAAGGAAAAGAAATACAATTCTTCGACCAAGCAGTATTACTACGTTGATGTTCAAAAGACGAGAACGGTTACGGATTGGCAGCCTTTTAGTGGGCACATTTCGGGAGATAAAACCGCCGCAGCGTTCAACGAGTCTTATTCGGGCATTTCCGACAATGACCTTATTGCTGATGTTATAAAATCAACACAGAATGATAACATCGTAGCAAAGGGCGAAGCCGAAGTTGATTACGCAGGATTAGAAGCTGCAAAGAAAAACTGCGAGTTTTTCTTACGGTTGGATATAAAATATCCCGGAGATCATCACAAAGATGAAAGAACAAGCGCTGATGTTACCGTAGAAACCGTTAGCTGCTACAAGTTGCCCTACTATACTGTTGAGTTCACATATGATGGAAAGAAGTACACCGCATCTGGATTTGCTTGCGGTCGTCCTAACATCAGAGCAGAGCTTCCTCCCAATGATGTAAACATCGAAGAAGAAGTAAAGAAAAAGACAGACAAGTCCAAGAAGCTTAAGAGTGGATTGTGGTTTGGATTTATTGGAGCTTTTATTTTCGCTTGTGTTATGTGCGGCGTTGGCGCACCTTGGCTGTGTATTTTGCCGGTAGGTGTTTTGGCGGCAGCAATCTATTTCCACATCAAGTACAACAAAGAATATCAAGAAACATTAACTTCTCTTACAACGGGCGTTACTGTTGCTAAGAAAACGGCTTTGGATGAAGCTTTGAAAACACACTCGTTTGAAAAGCTTACAGAGAGCGAAGATAAAGCGTTCTATGCTAAAGCAGCCTCTGACAATAGTAAGTTTGAATCCTCGCATAAACCCAAGGGCGTAAAGACAAGAGCCATTTGGGCAGGAATTGCAACGGCAATTTTGGTTATCGTTTGCATTGTTACCGGAGCAAACCAAGCAAATGCTAAACTTCACTCTCCCAAGCATCTTGAATTGGAAGTGGTTGCAAAGAGCGAAGAATACAAGTCCAATGTATCTCCTTATGTAAATGGATGTTATTTCATTTACTTCGATTACGAAGTCACCTCTAAAAAACTCGGTATAAGTGATATGTCCATTATTACGTATGTTTACGATAAAAACACGGGCGAAGAACTTGGATATATTACAACTTCCCTTAGCAGTATGAACTTGGATGAAGGTGGAACTAAAACATACACAGTAGAGTTGAAGGAAAATCAACCCGAAAAGAACAACTTCTTCTCAATCCTCTATGACTTGGATTTTGAAGATTTGGAATTTAAGTACGAGTATGATTACATCCACTTTGAGGACGGCGAATACTATCACGGCGATTTAGACTAACATTCGCCTCAATAAAAACAAGACAAAAAAACAAGAAGACCTAATCTTAATTCAAATCAAAGGAGATTGTTATGGCTTTTTTCGATAAAATTAAAGAGTTTTTCAAGCGTCTGAAGGAAGATAACAAATATATGGCAAGAACTACTGCTCGTATCAACAGCAGCAACTTGTACGGTTATGTTAATTACAGACCCGGCAAGGTAGATCCTAATGAAGATTTTAGAAATCTCAGCTATGTTAACGTAGAAAACGGAGTAGGTATTATTTATAATACCGGCGACGAAGATTATAACTTTGCACCCGGCGATATCGTTACTTTTAAGCATATTGGTGACGGTCATCCTGTTAATGGTGGCAAAAGCTCCTCGGGCAATCAGATCAAGCTTCCTACTTGGAGATTCCAAGTGGAATTTAAGGATGGCAAAAAGACCACTATGGACATCGACCTCAAAAAACTTGATGCGTTTAAGTCTATTTTCCAGCTTTAATCAAAAATTTCAACAACATTATAAATGGTCTTCTTGTTTTTGATATAAAAACTCGGCAGAGTTTTCGGACACTAATCTGATTTCAAATACATATTTGAAAAATAAAATGGCTGCAGTTTAACCTTGTTTCAATACTCCAAAGAATTGTATTATTCTTTGAAATCAATGTTGAAACTGCAATATAGGGTTTGCATTTTAATGTTGCTCTCTATTACGGTTAATCAGCATATCAATGTTAACCAAAGCTATGCAATACAATGTGTAGCTTTGGTTTTTTTATAATTCACAAAAGGAGATTGTGTGTATGAAGAAAAAATTAACAATAAAACAAAAGAAATACACCGGTGAATCTTCTGTTGTTTCATTACGAATGCCAAATCAGTTAATTAAACGGATTGACGAAACCGCTGAAATAAGTGGAAGAACACGAAACGATATAATAATGAAATGTATTGATTTTGCATTGGACAACTTGGAAATTGAAAGCAATTCAGCAGACGATGAAACGGATGCTGACGAATAATATAAAGGAGATTTATTACTTATGGCTGAGAAAATAATAGACGTTATCAGTTATGAAGGTGATAACGAAACCTTAATTTATAAGCATCCTCAAACAGACTTTAATCTTGGCTCCCAACTTATCGTTCACGAGTCACAAGAAGCTGTTTTCTTCAGAGATGGAAAAGCGTTGGAGTCATTCTTTGCGGGCAGACATACGCTTGAAACGCAAAACATAGCGCACGTAAAGGAACTTGTAAACGATCTTGCCGATGGCAAGGGTGTATTCCATAGTGATGTATATTTTATAAATCTAACCACAGAGTTAGGTGTAAAATGGGGTACGGATAGTAAAATCCGTATGTTTGATCCTATTTCGGGATTGCATTTGGAGCTTGGTGCTTGCGGAACGTTTAATATTAAAGTTGACGACGGAAGAAAGCTTTTGTTAAAGGTAGTTGGTACTACTTCGGGCTTCAAGAAAGAGCAAGTTTTTGATAATAACGTATCTGCGGGTGGTCTATTCAAAGGAATGATTGTATCTAAGGTTAAATCTTCCTTGGCAAAAGCAATCCGCGAGAATGACATTAACATTTTAGAGGTCGATGAGCATTTAGACGAACTCTCCGAAATAATCAGAACACAGTTGAATGTTATTTTTGAGGATTACGGAATGACCGTTCCCGAATTTTTCATTACAACTATCGTTACGCCGGACAATGATCCTAATTTTGTTCGCCTTAAAGAGCAGCACGCGGCTCGTTATTTGAAGGTTCAAGAACAACGCATAAGAAAAGCTGAAGCTGAAGCGAAACAAGAGGTTGTCTTTGTAGAAGCAGAAACCGAGGCAAGAGCCGCAGTAATCAGAGCCGAAGGCGCAGCCGCTGTTACGATTGCAACGGGCCGCGCAGAAGCCGAGGTAATGAGAGCCAAGGGATATACCTATCAAGACGAAACTGCAAGGATTGTAGGTAAAGCCGCAGCAGAAAATGAAAGCGCAGGAAATGGCGCGAGCATTGTTTCAGATGTTGTTAGAGCAGGCGTTGGTTTGGGTGTAGGAGTGCAAGTCGCAAAAACTGTTGCGGGTACTGTATCAAATATCATAGTGGCTCCCGATGGTTCTTGGGAATGCCCCGAATGTAAACACGCGGGCAACAAAGGAAAATTCTGCGAAAATTGCGGATACAGTGCAAAAACAACTTGGGATTGTCCTAATTGCGGACAAAGTGGATTGAGTGGCAACTTCTGCTCAAATTGTGGACATAAGAAAGGAGAATGATAATGAAAAATAAGCTTGGAAGATCCTCTGTGACTTGTTTAGTGTCGTTAATCGTTCTCGTTGCTTACAACATTCTTTACTTTGTAATTCCGTTCAATAGAGATTTGAGTGGCGCTGCCTTTTGGATTAGTTACGGTGTTACAAACTTTTTGATCCTCTTTAACCTGCTTACGGTATATCTCGGCATTAAGGATAAATCTTTGCGCTCTCGCGTATTTGGTATCCCGATCGTAACGCTTGGAGTTTACTTTACAATCATTCAATTTGTTGCCGACATACTTATAATGAGCATCGGCAACTTTGTGAAAATCCCTTATTGGGTTGTTGTAGTTTTTGAAGTATTGCTCCTTGCTACTGCTTTTATTTCGCTAATTGCGAGAAAAGCATACAAGGACACGATTATAACGATTGATGCCAAGGCTGAAAAAGAAGATTTTATAAAGGATTTGAGAATACAGCTTGACACCTTGGTTCACGCTTCTATATCAGATGCTCAATTAAAAAACAATCTTCGCAAGCTCTACGAAACGGTTAAATATACTACACCCGTATCTAAGAAATGCGTTTATGAAATTGAGGAAGATATTTCGACTAAGGTTGCAGCTTTGAAAAAAGCAATTCAAGACGAAAACGTAGTCAAAGCAAACGGTTTAATAGACGATATAACCAACCTAATCAGAGAAAGGAAAGCACGTTTATCTGCGTAAGTGAAATATGGATTTCAAATGTAAAATGTGTGGCGGTTCGCTCAAAGTATTAGATGGTCAAACCGTTGTAAGATGTGAGTTTTGCGATACGAACCAAACGCTCCCCGTGTTTGATGATGAAAAGAAGATAGCTTTTTATAATCGAGCTAATGCTTTGCGTATGAACTGCGAGTTTGACAAAGCCGCAGGTGTTTACGAAACAATCGTCACCGAATACACCCAAGAAGCCGAGGCATATTGGGGATTGGTTTTATGTAAATACGGCATTGAATACGTAGATGATCCTAAGACGGGAGCAAAAGTTCCCACCTGCCACAGAACACTTTTCACTCCGATTTTCAAAGATAGTGACTATAAAAATGCAATCAAGTATAGTGACGTAGTTTCCCGTGATTTGTACGAGGAAGAAGCGAAGGTGATTGCAAAAATACAAGCTTCTATCTTGGAAATATCTTCAAAAGAAGAACCTTTTGATGTTTTTATATGCTACAAAGAAACTGACGCGATAGGAAACAGAACTGAGGATTCTGTATTGGCTTTTGACATATACAAAAAGCTGACTAAAGAAGGATACAAAGTATTTTATTCAAAAATTACTTTAGAGGATAAATTGGGTAGCGAATATGAACCGTATATATTCGCTGCGTTATATTCAGCTAAAGTAATGTTGGTAGTGACAACATCAAAGGAAAATTGCGAGTCTGTTTGGGTGGCAAATGAATGGAAAAGATATTTGTCGCTTATCGACAACGGTTCGGAAAAGTACATAATAAGTTGTGTGAAAGGAATTTCACCCAAAGAACTCCCCTCAGAACTTCAAAATATACAAGGAATTGATATGTCTAAAATTGGTGCTATGCAAGACCTTCTGTATGGCATCGAAAAGCTATTTAAGTATTCAAACTCAAAAAAAGTTGTTGAAAGACCTATCTATGATGAAGATGAAGATGAAGATGAAGATGAGGATGACGAAGATGAGGTTGATGAGTTCTATGTAATAGAAGCCGGTTATAACAAGTATGTGAGTGATTTGCACGACTTGGATAGCTTCATCGCATCCGCATCTGACGTTGAAGCGATAATTGCATTTTTTGAAGCCGCAGGAGATTACAAAGACTCTAAGCATTATTTAGATAAAGCAAAATTTGAATATGCTAAAAGAGCCGCATCGTACAAGGAAACATTACAAGCTCTTGTTTTCTTAGATCAAATTCCTCACATCGTAGGTGTTGAGCAGTTAAAAGAAGATTGCAAACTCAAACTTATAAAGTACAGAAAGAAAGATTTGCAAAACAAGGGCTTAGCTGTGCCTGATGGGGATGAAGAAACAACTTATTGTTTCTGCTCGGTTTTGGAAGGCTTTGCAGAGTCTAAACGAAGACAAAAAAATTCTTCCGCAGAATTAGATGAATTTGATTGGCTCATTATTAAATCTTGTGAAGAACAAGGTGCTCTTTATATTAACGATCTTGGATTAAAGATTGTTGAGCGAGAAACAAAGAAAAGCGAGCTGCTTAAATTACAAAAAATATTGCTCTCCGTAGCTGATTTAGATATTGCTAATTTACCAAAGATAAAAGAGTATGTTGATAATTCAATTCAAGCAATAGAAGCAGCCGAACAAGAAGCAATCAGAAAGAAGAAGAAACAAAAAACAATAACCATCGCATCAGTTATATCGGCTATTTTGTTAGTTGCGATTATTATAACAGTTTGTGTCGTCGTAAAAAACAATGGATATGCTGCTGATAATTTCACAATAGAAGTCGTTTCTAAGACAAATGAAAAGTTTAATGAAAACTTGGCGACAGGTTATGTTGGTTCGGGGTATTTCTATAACTTTGGATTTGAGGTAACAAATGACAGTCCTAACACAATAAAAAAATTGACGGGCAATATGGATATAAACAATTCCAATGGAAAAACGTTAGCCACTACAACAATATATTTGTCGGGTGAGCTTGCGGCAGGTGAAAAAGGAACTTGGAATGTTGAGGTTAATGTTGCCAAAGGTGATAAGGCTGTCGAGATATGGAACTCTGATTTTTCCGAGTTGGAAATTACATTCAAGATTACAGAAATCACGTTTGAGGATGGAACAACAAAGCGTTATACCGATACTAAAAGCGAGGTAGTCCATAAAGCTACGGGATCAAAGAAGCCTAACGACGATGAAACATCCAAGGATAATGGTGGTAGCGAAAGCAATTCATTGCTTGATTTAGTTAAGAATTATGCAGGCAGTGATGCGATTTTGCCGGACAATTATTCAAGCGCCGACTATCACGTTCCCGACTGCGGATGTTATTCTTACGCTGATGATAACTATTACGACTCCTATTATATTCTCTTTAAGATTGATGAAGAAAACAAAGATACATTCTTTGATGATTTTATTGATAAGTTGGTTAGTAACGGTTACACTTTGCGTTATGATGAATTTGACTATGAGTATGTGAAAAACAATACTGTAATTCATTTTACTAATGTTCTTGAAAGCCGAGTTTATAATTCGAGCACAGGTCGAGAAGAGGTTGAATATTATTATTTGAATTATTACGCATTTTCTCTAAACTAACCGAACCTGCGAGGACGCACTTTTTGTTGGAGGCTGTTTTGGAGTGGACGTAAAATGCGGAAAAACAATAAGAACAATATCAGCTATCATAGTAGCCGTTTTATTGTTTTTTACCACTTTGATAGGATGCTCTTATCAAGGCGAGGAGGCGAACAACGATTATGTCAAACAGCCAACCTATGAAGAACAATTTGATGATGTTTCATATAATGATTGCGTTTACATACTCAATAAAAACACAAGGAAATTCCATTATAAGGATTGTTACACCATAGCTCAAATGAGTGAGAAAAATAAGGTTTATTGCGATGACATCCGTGAGTCCATCATTGAGCATCACTATGTTCCTTGTAAGAAATGCAATCCATAACTTTGGTATCTGCAACGCCAACACACAGTTATTTTTTGTGAGCAACGATAATGTGCGTAACTCGCAACATTGATGTATCAATGATAAAAGTCTGAGTCGGTTATCGTTTCAGCCACGGTATAAGTAAAAGAGTGGCGTTAGCTGATATAGGCATCGGTATTTTTGCCGATGCCTTAATTTTTCTAACAGAGATCTTTTCTAAAAGTTATGCCCTCGTTCCGAAATGGAGCGAGGGCTTCTTTTTTTGTCGTAATATGTCAATAAGTTTTCTTAACGATAATGAGAACCATTATTGACAAGGAGATAAATATATGCTATAATATAGAAAAATATTCCTACGGAGGAAAATAATGCTGACGGCAAATACGAAAATGCGGAACTCTGCTACCCGCAATAGTATATATCAATATCTCTGCGGCACGAAGGAGCATCCTTCCGCAGAAATGATTTTCAATGATCTGAAAGGCGACCTGCCGAACCTCTCGCTCGGCACGGTGTATCGAAATCTCAAACAGTTAGAAGAAATCGGAAGGGTTATCAGAGTAACAACCGTGGATAACCACGAAAGATACGATGCGAACTGTGAGGATCACGTTCACCTTGTTTGTGAGAGGTGTGGACGAGTCATTGACATTATGGATGCCGACATCAATGCTGCAAAGGCGGCTTGCAATTTGTCGGGCGGTGCAAAAATAAAACATATACAAATCGTTCTAAACGGAACTTGTGAAAGCTGTTCCGAGGAATAGCTGACAAACTCCTTTAGCAACAAATAAGCGCGACGGGCTTATTAAGGCTCGTCGCTTTTTTGCACCATAGAAGCCGTACTCTCCCATTCTATGATATGAGAATGAGAGTCAAAATATTCAAAGAGAAAAGAGATGAAAAACATCTACGCGGTCATCTTCCAGAATACCACCTTGGACGAGCCGCGCCAATTCTTAATTCAAGGAGGTATTTTATTATGCGTTGGGGTAACTGCGCATCACTACTCGTTATGAGTAGTGATTATGAATTTATGGCTTAACCGCTACTCTACATAATAAAAAACTGAATAGCATTAGAAAGGCACTTGTTGAATGGTACGCAAAATCGAGCGTATCACGCAATAAGTGCCTTTTGGTTTGCCTTGGCGAAAAATATCGTATTTGCTCTATTCGTGCTCCACCTTGTCGGATTTTGAAACTTACACCAATTTCAAAATCACGATATGGAGGAAAACACAATGAAAAAGTTATCGACAGAGATAACCACGAAAAAAGGCGAAAGAAAAATTATCACCGTTGAGGTGGACGATATATATGCGGATTGGCTTGTTACCCAACCCCAAGAGATATACCACGATGCAGTTATGTTTGAGTATCGGACAAGCTGCACCGAGCGCAAGGAAACCCGTTACATTCAATCCTTAGATGCTTCTATGGATAATGGTTTTGATATAGCTGATGAAAGCGTGGATATTGCAAAGGAACTTCTGCAAAAAGCGGACAATGAGCGTTTGTATGCGGCTATGGAACACCTTACCGAGAAACAGTATTTGATACTTTGGCTTAATGCGGTCGAGGGATTGTCTTTCCGTGAAATAGGCAGACGATTTGGCATTAGTAAAACTACTGTCGTTGAACAGTTTAACGCTGCTGTGAAAAAAATTAGAAAAAATTTTTGAAAAACACCCTGCCAAAATGCGTTTTTCAAGGCTATTAGGTGAAGGGACATAAAAAACACCTTCACTGATCCTTGAAAAATTGAATAGACATTCATCAAATACATTATCTGCGCTATGCGGTGATGAGCCGCTAAGCCGCATTTGTAGGTGCGCCAAGACCTCCCGCGAGGGAGAGAGCGAGAACACTTATACAAAGTAGAGTTGGATTGCATCCGACGTGGCGATGACAGGCGCGAGTGACAATGATACTTCCGTAGCAGAAATGCGCGGCTGGCGGAGTACCCGGCAGAGGTTAGAACCCTATGGAACTGATTAGCAATCGGTCGTTTGATGACTTCCCATACCGTTTATCGGTGCGTCGGGGTGTCGAGGACAAATAGACGCTTGAACCGAGCTTGCCTTGAAATATAGGCAAGCTCCTACATCCTATTCAAATAGGAAATAAGGTTCATAAGGAGATATGCTATGAAGAACTTTGAAAGGTATATGCAGACCGAACACAAAGGAAAAGCCAAGGCAGTTTACAGTAAGGAGCTTGAACGGCTCTTTCATTGTAAGGGTACGGAGGTACGCCGTATGGTCAATGAGCTTCGTTCAAAGGGCGTTCCCATTTGCAGTTGCAGCAGGGGTTACTACTACGCCGAAAGCAGAAGTGACATTGAGGAAACAATCGCACACCTTGATGGTCGTGTGAGCAAAATAAAAGCCGCACAAGACGGCTTAAGAGAAATTTTGAATAACTACATAGGAGGATAATTAAATGGATAGAAAAGCGGAATTTGACCGCTATATGATAGCGATAGCAAACGGTTGTGGCATTGTCGAGGAAAACATCGACAGTAATGCAAAACAGAAAATCATTGAGCACGGTCATTGGGCATATCAGCAGGTCAAGCAGATGTTCAACGACGAGTGCAACAATCTCGGCAGGTGGCTCTCGGGTGAGCCGTGCTTGGTGAAGCACCCCCGCAAGAAGAACACCTACGCAGAGCTTGAAATCGGTCACGACCACGAAACGCTCTACTATTTCCTTGAATACTGCAAGAGATTGAGTGCAGGTGAAGAAATCGGAAACGTGCTCTTGGCGCAGGTGGCATTGATGGTCACGAGAAGTCAGAGTGCCTAAAAATCTTGAACCCGTCGATGAAGGTCGGCGGGTTCTTTTATGTGAAAGGAGCTTTATGAATAAGAAGGTAAAAAGAGGTCAAATATATCGCGTTAATCTTGATCCCGTGGTCGGCTCGGAGCAAGGCGGCATCCGCCCTATGCTCATCGTACAGACGGACGGTTTCAACAAGTCGAGCACTACCGTAATTGCTATGGCGATCACGAGCAAGTTCAATAAGCGCAGAGATCTTGCAACTCACGTTGTCGTAAGATGCAACGAGCTTCCGCACGACTCTATCGTGCTTGCGGAGCAGATCAGAACCTTGGATAAATCCCGCTTGGTCGAGTACATCGGCAGAGCGAGCAACAATACGATGAAGCGCGTCGATCACGCTATCGACGTGATTATGAAAACGAAAACAAAACATAACCATTACAAGAGATACAATCCCAACGAAAGGAGATAACAATGAATTTCAAAGAAGTATATCAGACGGTACTGAAGGACTATCCCGAAATAATGAGCGTGGAGGAAACGAGCGCGGCTCTCGGCGTAAGCACCAAGACCGTTTATAAAATGCTGAAAAACGGCACTATCCAAAATATGAAGGTCGGCAGATCGTACCGTGTTCCGAAGGTACATCTGCTTTCTTTTTTGAAAATCAATATGGCAAAGGCATAAAATAAAAATTTGCACATTGGACATTTGCAGCGCACCGTGATATAATGAGGGTGGTCAACGGCAAGTGTCCAATTCGTGCTACTACATTAAGGAGGTAATTATTATGGTAGCAGGACATCTGCAAGAGAAAAAAGGTTATTTTTATATGGTATTAAACTACACCGTGGGCGGTAAGCGCAAAACCAAGTGGATACCCACGGGAATGGTGGTGAAAGGCAACAAGAAGAAGGCTGAAGCATTGCTTTGGGAAACCCGACAGACCTATGTACCCGAGGTTGAGGAAGAAGCGGTCGAGCTTTCCGGCGAGATTATGTTCGTGGACTTTCTCGCAATGTGGCTTGAAATAGCCAAGAGCACAATCAAACTCACTACATACGCTTCTTATGCGGAAATGACGAATAAAATCATCATTCCTTATTTCAAGCCGTTGAAGCGTAGGCTCACCGAGGTAACTGCTGCTGATATTCAAAAATTCTACCTCGTTCAGCTTGAAAGAGTATCGGCTAACTCGGTCATCCACTATCACGCAATCATTCACAGAGCTATGAAATATGCGGTCAAAACAGACTTGATTATTTCCAACCCCGTGGATAAGGTGGACAGACCGAAGAAGAACGAATTTCAAGGCAGCTTCTACACCGAGGACGAGATACAAGACTTGTTTGAGGTGGCGAGAGGAACGAAGCTTGAATTGCCAATCGTATTGGCAGCTTTCTACGGACTTCGCCGTAGTGAGGTTCTCGGACTCAAATGGGATGCTATCGACTTTCAGCAGAATACCATCACCATCAAGCACACACTTACATCTTGCAAAATCGACGGCAAGAAGGTAGAAGTGGCGACCGACACGACGAAAACCAAGTCGAGCCGCAGAACACTCCCTTTGATACCTCAATTCAGAGCGTTGCTTTTGCAAAGATGGGAGATGCAGGAAGAATACAAGAGAGTATGTGGTAGCTGCTACAATACGAAATATCTTGAATATATCTGCGTCGATGAAATGGGCAATATCATTCCACCGAACTATTTGAGCGAAGCCTTCCCGAAGCTCCTTGCACGTCACGGTATGCGGCATATCAGATTTCACGATCTCCGTCACACCTGCGCGTCGATGCTTCTAAAGAACGGTGTACCGATGAAGCAAATTCAAGAATGGCTTGGACACTCTGATTTCAGCACAACAGCAAACATCTATGCACACTTAGACTACAACTCCAAACTCAACTCCGCCGAAGCTATGGTGACGGGAATGAGGGCGGCTCTGACCACGGTTTCATAAGTCGAAAAAAGGCGAAAAAAATGAGCCTGCAAATTGACTTTGCAGGCTCGGTGTGGCGGAGAGAGAGGGATTCGAACCCTCGTGAGATTGCTCTCAAACGCATTTCGAGTGCGCCCCGTTATGACCACTTCGATATCTCTCCGTGTATTTTTAGCTCTCTACTGTTCTTGTTCAACCTCAGAAATTGGAGAGAACAGTAGGAGAGAACTAAGCTATTAAATTGTATTCGCTCCGTGCGAAACCCTTATAAATCAAGGGGTTTAAGGTGGGAGGTTCCAAAGTGACTACAAAATTTCGAGTCAGCCCCGTTATGACCGCTTCGATACCTCTGCGTATAAAAAACATATTAAATTTTACGGAATTTTGATAGAAAACTGTCAACTAACCTCCCGAAAATCCTCGCTCCAAATTCCAAAAAAGCAAGGATTTTCAAGGTTTTATATGAATCGAATAGTGACGAAACCGAGTTTCTTTCGAGTCAGCCCCGTTATGACCTCTTCGATACCTCTGCGTATTAAACTTTAAAAAATGTGACAGATTTGACTCTACTGCGGCCCCTTCCGAAAACATAGTCGTCACGTGTCGCTCGATACACTCGCTCCTTTGACTCGTTGTTTTCGTTACACGCTTCACAAAAACGATAATCAACCGCTTTTGTTTGCTCACCCGTTATGACCTCTTCGATACCTCTGCATATTAAACTTTAAAAATGTGACAGATTTGGCTCTTGTGCGGCCCCTTCCGAAAACATAGTCGTCATGTGTCGCTCGATACACTCGCTCCTTTGACTCGTTGTTTTCGTTACGCGCTTCACAAAAACGATATTCAATCGTTTTTGTTCGCTTACCCGTTATGACCTCTTCGAGACCTCTGCGTATTAAACTTTAAAAATGTGACGTCCTCGGCTCGGCTTCGCATATATTCGCCAAATGCGAAACACCTCTATACGATGCAACTATATACATTTTCAACTCAGGCGTCTAACAAAAAACGTATATTCCATAATACAAATCTTGAAGAACGTCCGTCACGACGATTATTATAACATACTTTTTGTAAAAAATCAAGCCCCAAACGCTGAAAAATAGCTTTTTGCGAAAATAAATTTTAAGAACCGCCGATTGTTTTAAAAGAATTTATAAAAAATATAGTGACAAACGTGCAAAAATGTGTTATAATTATTCCAAAATGATTTTTGGAGAAAATGATATGAAGCGAATTTTTTGCTTGTTTCTTACGGTGTGTCTGATTTTTTGCACGCTTACGTCGCTTTCGTCCTGTCAGACGCGTCTGAAGGGAACGTATACCAGCGGTGGCGGGTATGATTATTCGGGGCTTGGCTCGTCGCTTGGCATGGGCGCGATGACTACCACTTACGTCTTTGAAGGAAAGCGCGTGTCACGCACGGTTTCGCTTGTTTCCGGTATTAACACTCCGCAGGTGACGGGTACTTACGACATAGATTATAAGGGCGCGAAGATAGGTTATGAAATCACCTTCGTGTGGGATGCTACGGGCGATTACGCAGGCAAGCCCGAAGAAGCGCGCACAGAGACCCACCGTTTCAAAAAAACGAATACGTATATTAAAATTGATGACGAAAAGTACACAAAATCGACGAATAACGGGATTTAATCACCGATATTCGAGAAGCGGAGAAGCATAATGAAATCTATAAAAGACGTATACAAAATAGGCAAGGGTCCGTCAAGCTCTCATACTATGGGGCCGTCGTCGGGAATGCAGATTTTTGTCAGCGAGCATCCCGAAGCCCACGGCTTTCGGGTTGTTTTGTACGGCTCGCTTGCGAGAACGGGAAGGGGTCACGGCACCGACGTCGCTGTGAAAAGCGTGACTGAAAAACCCGTGGAAATCGTTTTTGACACCGAGACCGAGGACATTCCTCACGAGAACACCATGGATATTTTCGCTACCGACGAGGGCGGCAAGCCCTACGGACGCATGCGCGTGCTGAGCATAGGCGGCGGTGATATCGTTATTGAAGGCCGAGAGGGCGTGAAGGTTGAGGACGTTTACGCCGAATCGACGTTTCTTGACATTTCAAATCTGTGCAAGGCGCAGGGCATCAGGCTCTCCGAGTATGTTTTTGAGCGCGAGGGGGAAGAAATTTACGATTTTCTCTACACCGTTTGGGAAACCATGAAGTCGGCAATACACGACGGACTTTGTGCAGAGGGAATACTTCCCGGGGGGCTTGGAGTCGAGCGCAAGGCGCGCGTGCTTTACAACAAGCGCCATATTGACGAAAGCCCTGTGACCAGAGAAAACCGCATAGTCTGCGCCTACGCCTACGCAGTGAGCGAGCAAAACGCCGATAACGGTACGATAGTTACCGCGCCCACCTGCGGTGCGTGCGCCGTGCTGCCGTCGGTGCTTAAGTATATGCAGGAGAAGCACGGCTTTTCCGATAAGGACATTTTAAGAGCGCTCGCCGTCGCGGGACTTGTCGGTGCGCTTGTTAAAACCAACGCGTCTGTCAGCGGTGCGGAATGCGGCTGTCAGGCAGAGGTCGGCACGGCTTGCTCGATGACGGCGGCGGCTCTTGCGGAGCTTTTCGAGATGGGAATTGACCAGATAGAATACGCGGCGGAAATCGCCTTTGAGCATCATCTCGGACTCACGTGCGACCCCATTTGCGGACTTGTGCAGATTCCGTGTATCGAGAGAAACGCCGTGGCCGCAATGCGCGCGATAAACGCCCTCAGCTTGGCGAATTTCCTCACCGACTCGCGTAAAATCTCACTCGACATGGTGATAGAAACTATGTACGAAACGGGAAAGGACCTTTCAAGCCATTACCGCGAGACCTCGCGCGGAGGGCTGGCAAAGCTCTATATGAAGGGGAAGTGACGTGCCAAAAAGCACGGTTCCAAAAATTCATTCAGCATTGTGCGGTCGCTCTTCGGCGACAGAACGGAGATTTAAATGGAAAAAATAAAGGTTGACAGAATCAACGAGCTTGCGAGAATCGCAAAGACGCGCGAGCTTACCGAGGACGAAAAAAGTGAGCAGAAGGCTCTTCGTGAGGAGTATCTTGCCGAGGTTCGCTCTATGCTCGGAAAAGGTAAGGGGGCTTAAAGCTATGGAAAACGAAAACAAAAAGAAAACCGCGCCGTGCAGCGTATGCTTCGGGGTGATTGAGAATCCCGAGGAAGCGTCGATACTTTCTATGGGGCATTTCGGAAACCCGAGAATCCTTTGCCCCGAGTGCGAGGGTCTTATAAGCACCGCGCTTCGCTCCCGCGACGAGGTTGAAATCGAGGACGCTATCGCAAGGCTCGGCAAGACCGTGAGCGATTGCTCGTCCGACGATGAGGCCGTGCTTTTAGCGGTAGAGGAAATATTTAAAACCGCTACCGAAAGAAAAGAGAAGATTAAAGCGGGCACGTATGATTTTTCGCTTGATGATGCCGAGGAGGAGTCCGCGTTTGAGGAAATTCCCGAGGAGCTTCTTGAGACCGAGGAGGACAAGGCGGCAACGGAGCGCGAGGAGAAGATAAATAAAAAGTTCGGCAAGGTGATGGATATAATCACCGCGGTAGTCTTTACCGCCGCAGTAGCCCTGTTTTTGTACTTTATTCTGAGATGAGCAGGGTTAGGATTGCCGTTGTCGGCACGAACTTTATAAGCGACCGCTTTGCCGAGGCGGCGAGCCTTTCGGGTAAAGCTGAGGTGAGTGCCGTTTATTCGAGAAAACTTGACACGGGTGCCGCCTTCGCCGCCAACCACGGCATAAAAAAGGTCTATGACAGCTATGAAAAAATGCTGGCTGATTCGGAAATAGACGCAGTTTATATCGCATCTCCGCACATAGCGCACGCCGAGCAGACCGTCGCCGCCTTGGACGCGGGGAAGCACGTGCTTTGCGAAAAAATGATAGCGGCAGACCTTGAGGGCTTCCTTTTTCAAAAGGCGGCGATGCAAAGAAGCGGCAAGGTTCTTCTTGAAGCCATGCGTCCTGATTTTGACCCGGCTTTGGAAATTATAAAAGCCGCCCTGCCGAGGCTCGGGAAAATACGCCGCGTGCATCTTGAATATTGCCAGTATTCATCGCGCTATGACCGCTTCTTGGCAGGAGAGGTGCTGAATGCCTTTAATCCAAAAATGAAAAACACCGCCCTTGCGGACATAGGTATTTATCCGCTTCATATATGCGTACTGCTCTTCGGCGCGCCTGACAGAGTAGGCGGAGAGTCCGTGTTCTTGTCAAACGGCTTTGAGGGAATGGGCGCTATTACGATGGGCTATGGCGACATGCTCGCCGAAGTTGTATATTCGAAAATAACCGAGAGCGTAAATCCGTCCGTAATCGAGGGGGAGAACGGCTCGATTACCTTTGATAAGCTCAACGCACCGACCGAAATCAAGCTGAAAATGCGCGGCGAAGAATGGCAGACTCTTGACTACGCTCCTATAGAAAACAATATGGTCTACGAAATAGACGCATTTGCCGATATGGTGGGGGGCGTGTTGAGCTTTTCGCCCTATTTTGAGGCTACCGAAGGCGCGATGCGCGTCGTGGACGAGGTTTATCGGACAAGAGAAATCACGAAGTATTTTTAAATTTAATTATAGAGAAGGAATTTGCAAATGTCTAATATCTGGCACGATATTTCACCCAAAAGAATAACTCCAAACGATTTTATCTGCGTTATTGAAATAACAAAGGGAAGCAGAAAAAAGTACGAGCTTGACAAGGAAACAGGTCTTATAATGCTCGACAGAATCCTTTATACGTCCACCCACTATCCTGCAAATTACGGCTTTATTCCGCGCACCTACGGCGACGACGGCGACCCGCTTGACGTCCTTCTTCTGTGCGCTGAATCCATCGAGCCGATGACGCTTGTAAGAGCATATCCGATAGGCGTTATTTCGATGGTTGATAACGGCAGGCAGGACGAGAAAATTATAGCCATTCCGTTCAAGGACCCTAACTACAATCACTACACTGACATAGACCAGCTTCCTGCACATATTTTTGAGGAAATGCGTCATTTCTTCACCGTTTATAAAAATCTTGAGAATAAGACCACGGCGGTAAACGAGGTGAGCGCAAAGGAAACGGCGGTAAAAATCATCGAAAACGGCATCACTAACTATATAAACACATTTTGCAAATAAATAAGAGTAAAGAAAAACCGTACAACACGAAAATGAGTGTTGTACGGCTTTCTTTAATTTTCGCCTGCATGCAGGAATACTCGTGTTTTTTCACTTTTGGGGTCGTCGAAAACCTCGTCCGGCGTGCCCATTTCTTCAATCACGCCGTTAGCGATAAACATTATCTTATCGGAAACGTGACGCGCAAAATCCATCTCGTGAGTGACTATAATCATCGTCCTCTCCGAGTCCTTAAGCGAGCGTATAACGCGAAGCACCTCGCTCGTAAGCTCGGGGTCGAGTGCAGAGGTTGGCTCGTCGAAGCAGAGGATATCGGGGGAGAGCATAAGCGCACGCGCTATCGCCACACGCTGCTGCTGACCGCCGGAAAGCTCACACGGGTAGGCATTTGCCTTCTCGGAAAGCCCTACTGTTTCGAGCAGCTTTTCCGCACGCTCTCTGATTTCCTGCAAGGTTTCTTTCGGATCGCCCTTCTTTGCGCGCTTTGCACGGAGCTTGGGCGCGAGCATAAGATTTTCCATTACGCTGTATTGCGGAAAAAGGTTGAACTGTTGGAAAACGAGTCCAAATGAGGTTTGTGCCTCGGGTGTGGTTATGGGCTTTTCGCCGTCGGTGGCGGAGTAAACGGGCTTACCCGCTACCAATATCTCGCCGCTGTTTGCCTTTTCAAGAAAATTGAGACAGCGGAGCAGGGTAGTTTTACCGCCGCCCGATGAGCCGATAATAGAGAGGACTTCACCCTTTTCAAGCGAAAAACTGACTCCTTTCAGAACCTCGTTCTGTCCGAATCTTTTGCGTAGGTTTTTAACTTCAAGCATTTTCATTTGTTTTACCCCCTACGCCTTGAAATAATCGAGCTTCTTTTCTATCTTGCTGAAAATTATAGTCAGGAGTCCTACGAAAATAAGGTAGAACGCACCCGCCATAAACAACGGCCAGATGAGACCCTCGAGCATAAATTCCTTAGCCTCGAAGATAAGCTCCATTACTACTATCGTGTTTGCAAGAGATGTGTCCTTGATGAGAGTGATAATTTCGTTGGACATCGGCGGAATTATACGCTTTATGACCTGCAAGAGTACGATTTTGAAGAAAACCTCAGTTCTCGTCAAGCCAAGAACTTGTCCTGCCTCGTACTGACCTTTCGAAATTGACTGTATTCCACCGCGGAATATCTCTGAAAAGTAAGCCGCGTAATTGATTGAAAACGCAACGAGCGCGGCGATAAATCTTGTTGAAAACGTGGTGTCGAACCATTCCCAGCCGGTATTCATCTGAGGCCATACGAACAAATCGAGAAGACCGGGAAGATAGAATATCGCAAAAATCTGAAGCATCAGAGGCGTTCCTCTTAACACCCACACGACCAGCTTTGAGAGCATACTTAAAGGGGTGAACTTACTCATCGTGCAAAATGAGATAAGCAACCCCAAAGGTAACGCCAAAACCAGCGTGAGAGTGAACAGGAGCACCGATAAAACGAAGCCGTCAGACAGCTGCGTCAGCACCTCGGTAATAATTTCCTTATTCACTTTAGTTATTATTCAATATTACTTGCCGAGAGCCTCTGTGTTAAGACTAACCTCGTACTTAGCCGCAAGAGCTGCAAGAGTACCGTCCTTGTACTTAGCCTTAAGGAACTCATCGAGCTTTTCTTTGAGATCGCTGTCCTTTCTTAAGCCTACTGCGAAAATTTCGTCGCCGTAGCTTGCGCCGCTTACGATTTCAAGACCTGCGTATGAGCCCTTACCGACCTGGCTTTCTGCCATAGTGACGTCGATGATTGCAACCTGCGCGTTTCCTGAAAGAACCTCTCCAAGTGCGCCGACCTGTCCGTCGCTTCTCTCAACGAGCTTGCCGTCTTTAATGCCGAGAGTTTCTCTTGCAATGGTTTCGCCTGCGGAGCCGTTCTCAACTGCTACCGTTAAGCCTGCTATGGCATCCTTTGTAATTCCGGAATCCTTCTTAACTACTGCAACCTGCGCGTTCTTTGCGTAAGAAACCGAGAAATCAATTTCCTTGCCAAGCTCGTCTGTTGCGGTCATACCGTTCCAGATGAGGTCAATCTGACGGGACTTAAGCTCTGCAACCTTGTTGTTCCAGTCGATAATAACAATCTGGCAGTTTACGCCAAGGCTTGCGGCAAACTGCTGTGCAAGCTCTGCGTCAAAGCCGGTCCAGTTTCCTTCGCCGTCGATGTAATCCATAGGAGGATAAACGGTAACGCCGACAACAAGCTTGCCTGCCTTCTCAATTTTCTTAAGATCCTTTTCGCTTCCGCACGATACGAGAGCGCCTACGCACATTACGAGTGCGAGAATGAGTGCTAAAATTTTCTTCATTTTCTTTTTCTCCATTTTTGTTTTTTATCACTTTAGCAAACTAAAGCATGAATATGATACCACTTTTTTCACCGTTTGTCAATCCCTTTTTCTTAAAAATATACTTTTTAAGTGTTTTTTATTGACAAAATTTAATAAATGTGCTATTATAACAAGGTACACGTTCGATATAATACTATTAAAGGAAATGAATAATGATTTGCAACACCATTTTGGACGCGATGGGGAATACCCCCGTTATCAGACTTCAGCACATGACCTCGCCCGAGGACGCGGAAATTCTCGTTAAGTTTGAGGGCTTGAACGTCGGTGGGTCTATAAAAACGCGAACCGCTTATAATATGATACTCGATGCGGAAAACCGCGGACTTATAAATAAGGATACGATCATAATAGAGCCGACCAGCGGTAATCAAGGCATAGGTCTTGCACTCGTCGGTGCTGTCAAAGGCTACAAGGTTAAAATTATAATGCCCGACTCCGTGAGTGAGGAAAGGCGTAAGCTTGTCGCCCACTACGGAGCTGAGGTTATACTCGTGCACGACGCGGGCAACATCGGACTTTGTATAGAGGAATGCTTGAATCTTGCTCTTAAAATGCGTGATGAGATTCCTAATTCCTTCGTCCCTCAGCAGTTTGAAAATCCCGCAAATCCCGCTATTCAGCGCGAAAGAACGGGTATGGAAATTCTCCGTCAGGTCGGAAAACCGATACACGGATTTTGCTCGGGCATAGGCACGGGCGGAACGATTACGGGTATCGGCGAAACCTTGAAGGCAGAAAATCCCGACATGACAATCTGGGCGGTAGAGCCTGAAAACGCCGCGATTCTTTCAGGCGGCTCAATAGGTACACACGTGCAAATGGGCATAGGCGACGGACTCATTCCACCGATACTGAATTGCGATATCTACGATGACGTGTGCATTATAACCGATGAAGAGGCAATAAGCACGTCTAAGAATCTCGCCCGTCTTGAAGGAATAATGTGCGGTATCAGCAGCGGAACCAATGTAGCCGCGGCAATAAAGCTAGCAAAAAAACTCGGCAAGGGAAAAACCGTAGTCACGGTACTTCCCGACACCGCGGAAAGGTATTTTTCTACCCCTCTTTTTGAGGATTAAACAAAAAACAGTCGGGATGCGCGCGTTTGTTTCCCGACTGTTTTTATACATTAAATTAAAATGAAAAAGTGTGCTATAATAAATTTGTACCCACGACCTTCTCCGAAGGTCACGCGGTTCAAAATCCCCCGCAACTCGCAAAGCGAGAAAAGAAAAAACACACCGCGAGGGTGTGTTTTTTGTGTTGTACCACCAATTTAGATGCCATGGCAGAAAAGTCAATAAAATCAAGGCTTTTTCAGCATTTGGGGTAATTTCATGTGCATCCAAAATAGATGCCTGTTTTATATGATGTAAAATCAATCATATGAGATAAATCTTGTTGTGTATCCAAGCTCTGCAAAATAAGAGTTGATTATGCCTTTTATCTCTTTTATCGTTGTTTTAGCAATTTTGTTTTGCTTTGGATAATACCAAGAATCGATTTCATCTATTTCAGCAAATTTTGTTTCTTCATCAAGTTCGACAGACACCCAAATGCCCTTATCTTCCCACTTTAAATAAACGTAACCGTCATCGAAGATTATCTCCTTGTGTGCCATGTTCTCATAACGTTTTTTGGCTTCTTTCTCATCTGAAATCAACTCTTTTTTCATATTACGCCAAAAACTCCACAGGCTTTGCTCTGGATCTATGTCTTTGATTGGATCAACTGCATCGGGGGAGTTTGCAAAAGTGAGCTTGCCATTAAACAAGCACTTTCGAATAAGCTTAATGCCACGGTTCTTAACCGGATATTGATATCCTGCGTACGGAATTCGCATACTGTCAAAAGTCGCAAGCTGTGTTTCCAAATCAACAACACAGGGAATTATCGCCGTATCAAATCTGTCACCGCCGTTTTGGCATACTGCTTTAAATAGATTATCTCGG
>JAZNBK010000054.1:0-19344 GCA_045587025.1 Eubacteriales bacterium | reverse complement strand
AGCTACATAAAGCTCAGATGCGCTTTCGTTAGAACCAAAGGTTCCGAAAAGAAAACTGAAAAACACGATAAAGCCAAGTATTAAGTTGGGAATATTTGCTAACAGCGCAACCTTCGTTCCGTAATATTTATCATACGCTGCTTTGCCGCTCTCAACACGAATTATGTCTTTCGCACCTTGTTCCCACATCATAGCGTAAATCAGAACCAAATAAAATCCGGTTGCGAATATACTGACAAACAAAAGCAAAGTATCAGACATAGAGCTTTCTATGCTTCCTGCCGCCATAGATAGCATTAAACCAAAAATCATCATTCCAATTTGGTTTAGCAGTAGACGAAAAATGTTATAAGAATTATTTTTAATAAACTTCATATACAACCCACATTAAATTTATTACGTATATTTTACATAAATATATTTTCAATTTCAAGTAAAATAAAAAATATTTACAAATTATCCACTAAAAATTATTGGAATATAGTATAATTATTATATGAGGTGATGAAATGTCTGTTTTAACATTAAAAAGTGCTGATATGAAACAATTCCCCGAAATTCTCCGTGAATTTGCTTCATATAAAACAGTAATCGAGGGATGCTCCGAAAAAACCGTGTGCGAATATCTTATGGATTTGCGTACCTTTTTCAGATATACGGAAGCGATACGTCTTGGCATTGATATCGAAAGCGAGCATTTCTTTGAAATAGATATAAAAGATATTGATGCAGAATATATCAAAAAAATTAAAACGGAAAAAATATACGAATTTTTGATGTATGCAAATCAAAACAGAGGAAACGGATGGGCGAGCCGTTCAAGAAAGCTTTCTTCGCTTAAAGCGTTCTTTAAATATTTAACAGCGAAAAAGCATATTCTTGAGATAAACCCGACCGCTGATATTTCCGCCCCTAAAAAGCACGCTTCACTTCCAAAGCATCTTACGCTTAATGAAAGCGTTTCTTTGCTGGAAACTATTAAAAACGATGAAAATTCGAAAAACTCAAAAAGAGACTTTGCCATTGTTTCTTTATTTCTGAACTGCGGTATGCGTCTTTCTGAATTAGTCAATATCGACCTCACTGATATCGATCCCGAATTACGCTCGCTAAGAGTTACAGGAAAAGGCGCAAAGCAAAGAATTGTATATTTGAATGACGCTTGTCGCCGAGCCCTCATAGATTATTTAAAAATCAGAACTTCAGAAGACACATCGAAATTAAAGACAGCCGCGCTTTTCTTAAGCAACAGACAGGCGCGCATAAGCAACAAAACGGTTCAATGGATCGTATATAAATATTTAGACGCTGCGGGGCTCGATCACCGTGGTTTTTCGGTACATAAACTAAGGCATACCGCCGCAACGCTTATGTATCAAACGGGAAACGTAGACGTTCGAGTTTTAAAAGATATTTTAGGTCACGAACAGTTAAATACAACGCAAATTTATACGCACGTAAGCAATGAAAATATGATAAACGCAATTGAATCAAACCCACTTTCCGATATAAAAATCAAGGAAAAACGAAAAGAAAAATCAGACGACAGCGAAAATGCGGATTAACACATTCTCTTTTATCTCATATAATGTTATGAGGTGATTTTTCTTGAATTGCAAAACATACTATTTAGGAGATAAGAAGAGAAAAGGAAAATCAGCAAAAACAAAATTTGTGTTTTCGCTGATTGTTGTGTTCTGCCTTGTGTTATATATCAATATTAATACTTTTGGTATGCTATCTTCCATTTCTCGCTCAATGGCAACAACGAATCTGACGTATGCGTTAAATTCATCAGTTTACAACCAACTCACCAAAAATCCCACGCTTTATTCCAATCTCGTAACCTTTCAAAAAGCGGACGACGGCTCTATTGCTTCTCTTGAAACGAATCAAGCGAAGCTTTTAAAAGCGCGAGCGATGCTTGTTTCTGATATATTGAAGAATTTGAACGATACCGAAACGATGCAGGTGAAAATACCTATAGGAAACTTAACAAACGTTAACATATTTTCCGGAAAAGGTCCAAGCATTACGGTAAATACAATCCTGACAAAAACGTTTAACGCATATTTTGAAAGCAGCTTTACCGAGGTTGGAATAAATCAATCGTTATATCAAATTAATTTTATCGTTTCTTTTGACGTAGATATTCTCCTGCCTTCAAGCTTAAAGAAAGTGGAAATTACACAATCCTTTCCCGTTATGAGCACCGTGATAGTCGGAAAGGTTCCCGACGCATATACTGAAATTCATAGACTTACCGACGATATTACCGAAAGCGACATCGATGACATTTACGACTTCGGAGCAAAATAAAAAGCAAAAAGAGGAAAAAAGATGAATTTAGGCGAAAAAATAAGAGATATTCGCAAGCAGAAGGGCTTAACCCAAGCACAGCTCGCAAAAAACTCGATAACAAGAAATATGCTGAGCCAAATCGAAACAGGCCGTGCAATTCCTTCAATCCCTACCCTTTTACATATAGCAAAAACCTTAGACGTGCCGATAGAATTTTTAATTTCTGATAAAGATGATATCTCATACTTTACTAACAAAAAAATCATCTCGGAATTAAAAACGGCATTTTTACAGAAAAAGTATCGCGACTGTCTTTATGTTTGGGAAAAGAGCTTTCAAAAAATTGACGACGAGATAGCCCTTATCCTCGCATTTTCAGCGCTTGAATGCGGAAAAGAGCATCTGATTAACGGAAATCTTATAACCGCCACAAAATACTTTAAAAAGTCACTTGAATATACGAAAGAAACGATATATCCCACTAATGATATAAGAGCGAAAATTTCGCTTTATAGCGCAATTTCTGAAAACGTTCAGTCGCCAATGCTCGAGTTTGAGGAAGAGGCATACCTATACGAAGCAAACAGTGCTATAAATACCGACCTGTATAATTATATCATTGGGAATCATGAGCATAGTTATTCTAACCAGATAATGAAAAAACACCTCAAGGCGAAAGAGCTTATCAAATCCTTTCATTATTCGGAAGCAACCGTTATTCTCTCCGATATAGAAGCCAATAGAGCAAGAGAGCAGGTAGACTCATATCTTCTCTTTAATATATATTCCGACTTGGAGTACTGCGCAAAAGAGCTCGGAAATTTTGAAGACGCATACAAATATTCAAGCAAGCGCATAGCGCTCTTGTCCGCGTTCAAATCGTAAATTTTATAATCAGAATTATGAGAAACGCCACGTTCGATAAACAAACGAACGTGGTTTTTATTATAATATATATTATCTGTAAAAAACACTAATAATATTGCAACTTATACTTGACATTTAACAGTTAAAATGGTATATTATATTTGGTGGATTTTGGGTTAATTACAAAATACAATTTTAATCGGAAGGAGAGATTTGCATAAGCAAATCGGAAACTCATCTTGGATAAGAAACTCAACAAAACGGTTCGGACTTTGCCGACGGCAAAAGAGCTTAAAGAACTGTTAAAAGAAACTGAATCTTCCAACACTCGCGAGTTGCTCGAAAAATTGTTTGACAGCAATACGTTCGTAGAGTTAGGGGCATTTACAAAGCGAAAGTTCAATGAAATCTTTTCGTCTGAAAAGGAAAATATGCTCGAGGGCGTAATCTGCGGATACGGAGCTATTAACGGCAGACTCGTTTTCGCGTTTGCGCAGGACTCCTCGCGTATGAATGGCGCTATTGATGAAAATCACGCGAAGAAGATTTGCGATCTCTATGATATGGCAATTAAGAACGGAGCTCCCGTCGTTGCAATATTCAATAGCTACGGCGCAGATATTTTTGAAGGCGTTGCTTCTCTTGCCGCTTACGGTAAGATTATGAAAGCCGTATCTACCGCCTCGGGAGTTATACCTCAAATAGGTATTATAAACGGCCCTTGCATAGGATTATTCTCTGCGGTTGCATCAAGCTTTGATTTCACAATCAAAACAAAAAAAGCTTCCTATTACGCCGTCTCTCCTGAATTAAATAAGGAAAGCAAGGATGTTTCTTCTGTCGCTTCAATTTGTGAAGACGATGCTTCTGCCGCTGCTTATGCGCGCCGTATTATTTCATTTATTCCCGATAACGCTTCTAACGGTGTTATTAAAGAAATAAGCAATGATTCTTTTGAAAGAGCAAACGTTTCAACTGTCAACGATATAAATTCTCTTTTAAGTTCTATTGCAGACAATGGAGATGTTTTTGAGGTTTATAACGACTATGCGCCTGAAATGTTAACTGCTTTTGCTAACATTGGCGGTGTAAAATGCGGTGTGGTTGCTACGAACCTCAGCGTAAACGATGGAAGAATCACCTGCAAGGGAGCAAAAAAAGCTGCTTCGTTTATTAGCTTCTGCGATGCGTATAACATTCCTCTCGTCACTCTCGTAAATTCTTTAGGACTTGATATAAAAGAAAAATGTAACGGCTTCTCTGCCGCTCTTGCAAAGCTTTCCTTCGCTTATGCAACGTCCGAGAACGCGAAAGTTACGATTGTTCTTGAGCACGCAATAGGCGCTGCGTTTACTTTGCTTGGTTCAAAATCAATCGGCGCTGACGTTGCTTATGCTTTGGATTCATCTGAAATCTCAGCGCTTAATTCCGAAGCGTCCGTCGCTTTTGCTTGGAATGATAAGGTCTCCCTCGATACAACGAGAGAATCTCTCGTCGAAGAATGGAGAACCTCGCTTTCCTCTCCCGTATCTGCGGCTTCGCAGGGTGAAATAGACGATATCATCGCAGGAGAAGAAATTCGCGCTCGCATATGCTCTGCGCTCTTCATGTTGTCCGCAAAAGGAAATAAAATAAACGGCAAACATACGGTTATGCCTCTTTAATAAAAAGGAGCAAGATTTGTATGAAGAATTTTATGATATCTCAATTTTTACTCAAAGTTGATCCTAATTTGCCAATAACCGATAAAGGCGAATTGCTTGCTTACGGTAGCAAAATGCTGCTGGTAGGAATAGGAATAGTTTTTGCTGTTCTCTTCTTATTATATATCTGTCTTTCGATTTTCAGATACGTTTGCGGCCTGCTCCAACAATCCGATAATGTTGCGAAAGAAGCAACGCCTATTGTTGAAAATTCCAACATTAATTCAGAGCAGAACACTTCCAACGAAGAAATCATTGCCGTAATCGCCGCAGCAATTGCTATGGCAAACGATGAATTCCCCGATAAGAAATTCAGAGTGGTTTCCTTTAAAAGATTATAATTTCAGAATAAATAACTTGAAACGGAGAAAAAAATAATGAAACAATACAACATTACCGTAAACGGAACAACTTATAGCGTATCTGTAGAAGAGGTCGGCGCGAGCGCTCCTTCCTTTACACCTGCCGCAACTCCTGTAGCTACCCCTGTCGCTACTACACTCGCTCCCACGCCGGCGCCTGCCGCTCCTAAGGCAGCTCCCGCTCCTGCCGGAGCAAATGACGTAACCGCTCCTATGCCGGGTACTATCCTTGATATAAAGGTTGCTGTTGGGGCTACCGTTAAAAAGGGCGACGTTCTTTGCGTACTTGAGGCAATGAAAATGGAAAACGACATTCCTGCTCCCGCTGACGGTACAGTTACCGCAATAAAGGTAACAAAAGGCGCCTCTGTTCAAGCGGGCGAAGCTTTAATTTCGATAGGTTAATTAAAGGACAGTAACAAGATGACGGATTTTATTAACTCGATAAAAGATTTTGTCGGCTCTTCCGGTATCGCAAAACTGCTCGAGAAAAACGACGCTTGGAAATACCTTATAATGTATGCAATAGTGTTCGTGCTTTTCTATCTTGCAATTGTGAAAAAGTTTGAACCGTTACTTCTTTTGCCAATTGCATTCGGTATGCTTTTGACAAATCTTCCCGGCGCAGAGCTTATGCACCTTGATTTCTTCTTTGACGATTACTACTTAGCCAAATATCCGATAGAGCTATACGCTGATATGTATGCAGATGGACATATAAAAATGACCGAAATCATAAAGGAAGTAATAAACTCAGGCGGTCTTTTAGACATAATTTATCTTGGAGTAAAGCTTGGTATTTATCCCTCGCTTATTTTCCTTGGAATTGGCGCTATGACTGACTTCTCTCCCTTGATTGCTAATCCTATAAGCTTGCTTTTAGGTGCGGCGGCACAGTTTGGAGTTTTTGCGGCGTTCTTCTTTGCGCTCTTGATTGGATTTACACCAATGGAAGCGGCAGCGATAGGAATAATAGGCGGCGCAGACGGTCCTACCGCAATTCTCGTTACAAAGCACTTGGCGCCTCATCTTCTTGGCGCTATAGCAATTGCGGCGTATAGCTATATGGCGCTTATACCAATTATTCAGCCCCCGTTTATGAAGCTACTTACAACTAAAAAAGAGCGTTCAATCGTAATGACGAATTTACGCCCTGTAAGCAAGTTTGAAAAAGTCGTTTTCCCTGTTTTAGTAACTCTTTTGGTTGTTATGATCGTTCCTGACGCAGCACCTCTCGTAGGTTTTCTGATGCTCGGAAACTTCTTCAACGTAAGCGGTGTTACCGACCGTCTTTCTAAAACCGTCCAAAACGAGCTTATAAATATTGTAACTATATTCTTGGGTATTTCGGTCGGCGCTACTGCAAACGCCGATAACTTCTTAAAGTCGGAAACACTATTTATAATTGGTCTCGGTTTGTGCGCGTTTGTTCTTTCAACCTGTGGCGGTCTTTTGCTCGGCAAGCTTCTCTGCTTCCTCACAGGCGGCAAAATCAATCCTCTTATTGGTAGCGCTGGTGTTTCTGCCGTTCCTATGGCCGCTCGCGTTGCGCAGGATGAGGGACGTAAGGCAAACCCTTCAAACTTCCTTCTCATGCACGCCATGGGACCGAACGTTGCCGGTGTAATTGGCTCCGCAATTGCAGCGGGTGTCTTCCTGCAATGGTTCAAATAAAAATATAAGAAAGGAATTACCATAAATCATGTCTAAAGTTTTAATTACAGAAACCGTACTCCGTGATTCTCATCAATCACTCGCAGCTACAAGAATGACGATAGATGAAATGCTCCCTATCCTTGACGATTTGGACAAGGTAGGTTATCATTCGCTTGAAGCATGGGGCGGCGCAACCTTTGACTCCTGCCTCAGATTTCTTCACGAGGACCCCTGGCAGAGATTGCGCATTATAAAGGATCACGTAAAAAACACTAAATTACAAATGCTTTTCCGCGGACAGAATATTCTTGGTTACCGTCATTATTCTGACGATGTTGTAGAATACTTCGTTCAGAAATCCATTGCAAACGGTATTGATATTATTCGTATCTTTGACGCCCTTAACGATAAGAGAAATCTTGAAACCGCTATCAAAGCCACGATTAAGGAAAATGGTCACGTTCAGGCAGCTATCAGCTACACGACTAGCCCCGTTCATAATAACGAATTCTTTGCAGCATATGCAAAAGAGCTCGAGGAAATGGGCGCTAATTCAATTTGTATAAAGGATATGGCAGGACTTTTGAAGCCGTACGACGCTTACCAACTTGTAAAAGCTATTAAGGCGCAGGTCAAAATTCCCGTTCAGCTCCATACTCACTACACGTCCGGTCTTGCTTCTATGACTATTTTGAAGGCAATTGAAGCAGGCGTCGACATTGTAGACACCGCTATTTCACCTATGGCAATGGGAACCTCTCAGCCCCCGACCGAAGCAATTGTAGCTACTCTCGCAGGCACTCCTTACGATACCGGACTTGATCTTTCAAAGCTTGACGTTATTTCTAAATTCTTTAACGATATTCGTGAAAAGTATTTGGAAAAGGGACTTATCGATCCCAAGGTGCTTAAGGTTGACGTTAATGCGCTTCTCTATCAAGTACCCGGCGGAATGTTGTCCAATCTCGTATCACAATTAAAGGCGGCAGGAAAATCCGATAAGCTCGCTGAAGTTCTTGCAGAGGTTCCGAGAGTCCGTGAAGACGCAGGTTTCCCGCCTCTTGTTACCCCTACCTCACAGATTGTAGGAACGCAGGCGGTTAACAACGTTTTGTTCGGAGAACGTTATTCAAGAGTTACCAAGGAATTTAAAGGACTTGTCAGAGGCGAATACGGAAAAACGCCTACCGAAATATCTGAAGATTTCAGAAAGCAGATTATAGGCGAACTTGAGCCGATCGACTACCGTCCTGCCGACAAGATTCCTTCCGAGCTATCTCAACTCAAGGAGAGAGTGGCTCCCTACGCAGAGCAGGAAGAAGACCTTCTCTCACTTGCGCTGTTTGAACAGGTTGCTATTAAATTCTTTGAGTGGCGTAAAGCACAAAAGCATAATCTCGATTCCAATTCAAACGCTGAAAACGGCGTTCATACAATTTAATCCTTATTTATAACGGAAAACCCGTTGCTTTTCTAAAACGAAAGGCGACGGGTTTTGTTTTTTATTCTATTATTTAATTTTTTTAAAACTTAAATATATTTTATTGAAAATAAACCTTTGTGGTGGTATAATTAGTTTGATAAAATCTTGAAGGAGACATTATGGCACATATAGAAAATTTTTCAATTCTTGAAAGAGACGCCGATTTAAATGATATAGTGCGTCCGTCATCCGTTTTAAAATATATGCAGGAAACCGCGAACCGACAGATGAAGCTATGTGGCCCCTCGTATTCCGAGCTTTTCCAAAAAGGAATGGCGTTTATCCTAAGCAGAATAACGGTCAAATATTACGGACAGCTTCACGCCTACGATAAAATTTCCGTAAAATCATGGCCTTCAGAAAGCAAAGGTCTATCCTTCCCGAGATTTTATAGAATTATCAAAGATAACGAGATAGTTATGGAAGGCGCGTCAAGTTGGGCGTTGTTGGATACAAATAATCAGCGCTTGATGCGAGCGAGTGAGATTGACCTTTCCAATTATCCGTTTGGCGATCCGTTAGATTTTTCATTAAGATTTCACATACCAAACAACACTCAGTTTATAGAGATGAAGCCACACGCGGTCGAGTATTCGGAAATTGACTGCAACCGCCATATGAATAATACCAATTATCCCGATATGCTCTGCAATCGTATACCCGAAATGGAGAAGAAAAAAATCAAGGAGTTCAGTATTAATTTTTTATCAGAAGCTCCCTACAATCAAGAATTGAAGATATTAGGAAACGAACAAAAGGAAGAAAACGGAGAGACAGTATATTATTTCAAGACCTTTAAGGGTGACGTTACAAATATCGAAGCAAAAATCGTAACAATTGATAAATAAAAAGAAAGCTATCTGTATACTCAAGTAAAAATTACCTTGAGGATATAAGATAGCTTTTGTTTTTTATTACTTATTCCATCTTCTGAACGAGAATAAAACGAGCATCGGAAATACCTCTAATCTTCCAGCAAGCATATCGAAAATGAATACGATTTTAGAAAGATAAGAAAATTCGGCAAAATTACCAACAGGACCTACCATTTCCAAGCCGGGACCCACGTTATTCAGGGTACTTGCAACCGACGTAAATGTGGTTGTCATATCAAAACCGTCTAATGAAATGAGCAAAATTGAAGCGATAAATATAATTATATACGCCGTTAAATAGGTGTTGGTCTGTCTGATAACGTCATGCTCTATTGTATGCTTGTCAATTGTTACCTTCTTAATTTGATTAGGATGCAGCAATCTTGACATCTGAT
This sequence comes from Eubacteriales bacterium, assembly GCA_045587025.1. Classification (GTDB taxonomy): domain Bacteria; phylum Bacillota; class Clostridia; order Oscillospirales; family CAG-272; genus UBA1740. Next base: position 9,702 of record JAZNBK010000054.1, on the reverse strand, counting down.
GCTTAACTCCCTTTAACCATATTACAATGCGAGAAACCTTCATTCCACCGCCCGTACTTCCCGCGCAGGCGCCCACAAACATCAAAAGAACCAAAATTGCCTTTGAAAAGGTTGGCCACGTATTGAAATCTACAGTTACAAAACCAGTCGTTGAAACAATAGAAGAAACGGAGAAAGCAACGTGTTTCAGCATCTCTCCAAGCGAATAATCAGGATCGATATTTGTGCACCACAAATTAATCACGATCAATAACATCGCCGCGCCTACGATTTTTAGAAAGGTGCGTACTTCTGTCGTCATTGCGTCCCTCAGCTTACCTCTCAATATAAAGTAATAAGAAGTAAAATTGATAGAAAACAACAACATAAAAATTGTTACAACAACATGCGCATAAGTAGAATATCCTGCAAATCCGCTTGAAGAATTTGAGAAACCGCCTGTTCCGGCAGTAGCCAATGAGGTGGTAAGCGCATCAAAAGCAGACATATCAGAAAAAAGCAAAAGGATAAACAGCAAGGCGGTAAGAATTAAATAAATCTTAAAAAGAATAAATGCGGTTTCTTTCACCTTGGGAACAAGCTTTCCGACTGATGGGCCGGGGCTTTCTGCCCTCATGATAAACACATTTTTGGCTCCGCTTAACGGAAGAAACGCCATCATCAGCACCAAAACTCCAATACCGCCAATCCAATGGCTGAAGGCGCGCCACATCAAAATACATTTGGGAAGCACGTCTATTTGAGCACCCTCGAAAATTGTAGCTCCGGTAGTGGTAAATCCTGACACGGTTTCAAATAATGCGTCGATATATGAAGACGTTACTCCGGAAAACCAAAAAGGCAACGCCCCAAACAAGCTGAGTATTATCCAGCTTAAAGCGGTAATTACATAGCCCTCTTTGGCATAAATTAATTTGTTCTTTGGTTTTTTTATGAAGCAAATACCGCCTACTATGCTACAAATTGCAATAGTAAGCAAAAAAGATACAATTTCTTTTTCTTGATAGATTATTGCCGTCACAGTAGGAACAATCAGAAAAATCGCTTCGGACAACAAAATCCATCCCATTGTTCGTTTTATGATTTGGAAATTCATTATTTGTCCCCTTATCTCAAGACGTCAGAAGCGTCGTGAAGCCCCAATTGTTTAGAAACGATTACTACGGCATCTCCCTCTTGAATAACGTCGCTACCACGAGGAATTATTACTTCGTTGCCCCTTAAAATAGAAGCAATCAAAATATCCTTTTTAAACTTCAGCTCTTGTAACGGAACTCCTATAATAGGCGAGTTGCCTTTTATTATAAATTCCGCCGCCTCTACCTTGTCCTGGATTATGTTATATAAGGTTTGTACGTTACTTCCCTTAATGTTTTTGGTGGCGCGTACATAGCGCAAAATAATATCCGAAGTGATGTTTTTAGGGCAAATCGTAGTGTCTAACTCCAAACGGTTAATAACGCTATCATAATCAATTCTGTTAATCTTCGTAATTTGCTTCTTACTGCCTGAATCTCTCGCAAACAACGAAAGCAATATGTTTTCCTCATCTAATCCGCAAAGAGCGACAAATGCGCCTGCATTATCCACGCCCTCCTCTAACAGAATCTCTCTTTCAGCTACGTTACCGTGAATAACGTTAACTCTCGGCCACTTTGAGCAAAGCTCCTCGCAAACTCTTATATCCTTTTCAATTACCTTAAGGGAAATATTAGAACGGCTTAAAATATCGCAAAGATAGTGAGTAATAACTCCTCCGCCCGTAATAATGGCGTCCTTAATCATGTGCTCCTTGCAATTGATCTTGTTGAAAAATTCGTTTGCGTTTTTCTGCGTAGCTATAATAGAAATAACGTCCTTCTCATCAAAGACGAAATCACCGTTTGCAATATAAAAATCTTCGCCTCGCTCGATAGTACAAATAAGCAAATCAAAATGATATTTGGTCATTACCTGTTTGATTGACATTCCTATTATCGTGCTTTCCTTAGGAAGCTTAAATTTTATCAACTCAACCTTCCCTTTTGCAAAGGGTTCAATTTTAATTGCCGACGGGAAGCGAAGAATTCTTGCGATTTCTTCTGCCGCCGCATATTCGGGATTAATAACCATAGCAAGTCCAAGCTCTTCCTTGAGATATGCCATCTCGGAGCTGTATTCCGGATTTTTAACTCTTGCGATAGTATGACACTTTCCTTCTTTTTTAGCAATCATACAGCAAAGCAAATTCAATTCGTCAGAGTCTGTAACTGCAATAAACAAATCCGCTGAATCTATGCCTGCTTCCTTTTGTATAGTATGGGTAGCGCCATTTCCTACAACCCCCATAATATCGTATTTACTTGTAAGCAGATTGATTTTTTCAGAAGATAAATCTATTACGGTAACGTTATTCCCGTCATCATTTAATTTTCCCGCGAGAGTTCGTCCAACTCTTCCGCAGCCAACAATTATAACGTTCATTACAATAATTCATCCTTTTAAATTTTATATTTTGAAATTGAAACTATATTTTTTGGAAGTAAAGGCGCAAAAAACAGAGCTCACAATCCTGTGATAAAGAAACAGTTTTATCGTGACTTCCCTGATATTTGGCTGCCCGACCTTCCGAGCTGGTGGAGGCGAGGGGAATCGAACCCCTGTCCGAAAACCTCTTGATATGACCTTCTCCGAGTGCAGTCAATCTTTTTTATTTCCCTCGTCTAAACGCCGATTGACCGGCTTAAAGAAAAGGTAGCTTTTTATTTCATGAGCAGGTCAAAAGCAAAAAACTGCTACACGTTCACTGCTAACTTGACGCCAGACACAAATCGCAGTCCTTTTGTGACTGACGGGCTGTCTTATGACAGCGTCAGCTGCTTACGCAGCCATTGCAACTTTATTGTTTGCGTTTAATTTTAAAATTGGAACTTTTAAAGAGGTGTCCCGCCTCTACTCGCTTATCATATCTCAAAATCCCCGTCGAAACCTTTACGCCCCCATATTAATCATATTTAGAATTTTTCATGGTTCTTTCAATTTCTCTTTTTGAATCACGCGTCGCTATATCGTCTCTCTTATCATAAAGCTTCTTTCCTCTGCAAAGACCTACCTCCATTTTTACGTTTGAACCGGAAAAATAGAGTGAAAGAGGGATAAGAGTATAGCCCTTTTGAGAAACAAGACCTAAAAGCTTTGTAATCTCTTTTTTATGCATGAGCAATTTTTTATCCCGCATTGGCTCGCGATTGAATATATTCCCCTTTTCATAGGGGCTGATATGAACTCCGCACGCGTATAATTCAGCATCCTGAATTTTGCAAAAAGAATCCTTAAGATTCACCGTGCCTAATCGAAGCGACTTCACCTCCGTACCGTATAAGGCGATTCCCGCTTCATAAGTCACATCTACGAAATAATCGTGGCGGGCTTTTCTATTTACTGTAATTATCTTGCCGCTGCACTTTTTATCTGACATATCAAAGCCCTCCTCAAAAAATTATACTCTTATTATACACCATAAAAAATCAAAATGCAATAATTTTACTCTTTTTAATCTGCCTTTTGCTAATTGAAAATCAAAAAAGTAATATTTTTATATAAATTGGAAATAATATCATTGACAAAACCGTTGTCAAAAGAAAGGAAAACATCATGCCAATTACCAGCAAGGAGCTTACCGGGATTTCCGAGCTTATGGAAAATGAAAAAATTCTTATTTCCAAGTTCAACAACTACGCAGAGCAAACCGAAGATGTTGCGCTCAAAGAAAAATACGAGCATATTGCAAAAGCGCATCAAAATCATTTGGATACTCTGTATCAACAGTTAAAGTGAGGATAAAAAAATGAATATTGAAATGAAATACGGCGATAAAGAACGTCTCAGCGATACCTTAAGTAGTCAAAAAAGCATAACGTCAAGCTATAATACCGTCGCGAACGAATGCTCAAGTGAGGAAATAATGCTCACTATGTTAAACATTTTAGAGGACGAGCATAAAATTGAGCATGCGATTTGGAAAGAAATGAATTCTCGCGGATGGTATGAAGTTGAAAATGCGGAGCAAAACAAAATTGAAAAAGAAAGAAATAAGTTTTCGTGCGACTGCTCTCTTTGCAAAATTTAACCCCCCCAAAAAAAAACACGAGGGAATCTCTTTTTGGATTCCCTTGTTTTCTTCTGCCGAGGTTTATATAGGTATTTATCTTTGAAATGCAGATTCTAAAATTTCTAACATCTTGAATTTCAATATATATTTTACGTCTTTGCTTTTAGATATAATCTTATATTGCTCAGGAGTTAACCCCACAGGAACCGAGTCGTCAAGATTGATTGAATCTCCATATGCGCCCGATAGACACAAGGGTGGAAAAAGCACGCACCACCAATTTTTTCCTTCCCCTTCTCCTACTATTATCCGCAAGGAAATATAGTTGCCTGCCGGAAAATAAATATCCTCATATTGCCTTTTTGGGTAATATTCACGTCCAAAAGCGGTTGAAACTAAATAGTTATATCCTTCTTCCTTTATTATTTCTTGCGCCGTGTTTTCAATCTCGTTCAACAAAAGCTCTACTTCCCTTGAAGCGTTTTCTATATTTTCCGTATCCTTTAATCTTTCGCCATATCTTAAAAGTATTTCGTCACGTATTTTTAATTTCAAATTCTGATCCTCCTCGCTATCCGAGTTAGCGACGATGTGTAATCGAATTACGTTATCGTATAGCTTTTCCTCGCCCGACATAGGCATTGCGCTGATAAAAACAACGCTCAACAGTATGCAAACAACATAAGTAATTATTTTTTTCATTTTTATCTCCATGTAATTTTGATTAATTTTGATTTTATACATTTTTTCATAAAATTATTCAAAAAAATGTTTTTTATCTTCTTTTTTTCGTTACATGAAGAAAACCCCGCGTTTTATCGCGGGATTTTATAAGCTTTATTAGGTATAATCACACCATTTTTTCTTGCATTTTGCAGCCGCCGAGTATATGGAAATGAAGATGCTTGACTGTTTGTGATGCATCCTCACCACAGTTTGAAATAACGCGATAGCCGTTTGTTATTCCCGCTTCCCTTGCTATTTGAGGAATTTTTTCAAATATAGATTTAACAACACTACTGTTTTCCGCGTTTACATCGTCTAAAGACGCAATGTGCGACTTTGGAATAACGAGAACGTGAACGGGTGCTTGCGGATTTATATCATAAAATGCGAGAATATTCTCGTCTTCATAAGCTTTTTTCGACGGGATCTTCCCTTCAGCTATCATACAAAAAATACAATCCATATTCATTTTCTCCTTCTGTAAGTTCGTTAAATTAAGTATATCATTAAACCTCTTTAAAGTCAATATTTTATTGAAATATCACACTTTAAAATACACATCATTATTAATAGGAAGATTATAACAAATTTTCTTATATTTTGACAAAAAACTCTTGAAAAATAAAATCTTTTATGATAAAATATTTTTATAAAGAATTTCGCCTTTTTAATTGATGTTTAGCAAAAGCTTTACATAAATAAATTTTAATATGCCCAAAAGGCAAAGGAGAAACAAAAATGAAAAAAATTATTTCTTTGATTCTTGTTGTCGTAATTGCATGCGGTTGTTTGACACTTGCATCTTGCGGCAGCGACAAGCCAGGCGACATTGAAGAAACAGCTCCCGAGGTTGAAAATGTCACCAATCTTCCTCCTCAGGCACCTAAAGCAGCTCTTATTTGCTTGCACGGTGATAGCTCCACCTACGACAAGAACTTCATCGACGCATTCAAGAAAGCTTGCGAAAACAAGGGCTTGTCTACAGAAGATTACTCTATCATTACTGACATTGGTGAAGATGAAAGCTGCTACACCGCTGCTGCAGACTTTGCAGACGACGGATACAACGTTATCTTTGCTGATTCCTTTGGTCATGAGGCTTACATGATTCAGGCCGCAAAGGAATTCCCTAATGTACAGTTCTGTCACGCAACAGGTACACAGGCACACACAGTAAATGTTGCTAACTACCAAAATGCTTTTGCTTCTATCTATGAAGGTCGATTCCTCGCAGGTGTTGCTGCAGGTATGAAGCTCCTTGAAATCTACGACACAGACAACGACGGTGCTATCACCGATGAAGAAGCTAAGATCGGTTATGTAGGCGCCCATCCCTACGCAGAGGTTATTTCCGGTTACACCTCCTTCTATCTCGGCGTTAAATCTATAGTTTCCAACGTTACTATGGAAGTTCGTTATACAGGTTCTTGGTATGATGAAACAGCTGAAAAGACAACAGCAGAAGCTCTTATCGCAAACGGCTGCAAGTTGATTTCTCAGCACGCTGACTCTATGGGTGCTCCTACCGCTTGTGAAAACGCAAACATTCCTAATGTTTCCTACAACGGTACTACCGACAAAACGAACACCTTCATCATCGCTTCCAAGATCAACTGGGTTCCCTACTTCGAATATATGATTGACTGCGTAGCTAATGGTGAAAACATAAAGGCCGACTGGACAGGCACTCTCGCAAACGACGCAGTTCAGATTACAGTACTTGGCGAAGCTGCTGCAGAGGGTACACAGGCTAAGCTTGATGAGCTTGCTGCAAAGCTTAACGATGGAACACTTAAAGTATTTGATACCGATACATTTACAGTTAATGGTGAAAAATTGACAACATACCTCGCAGACGTACATGACTACGGAACCTATAAGGGGGAAACAGAGGTTGTATTCGATGGTTACTTCCATGAATCTGAGTTCCGTTCCGCTCCTTACTTTGATATAATTATCGACGGTATCACTATCGTAGAATAATAGTTTACTTTGTTCAGATACATGTGGCGGAGTTTTTAACTCCGCCTTGTGTTTCTTTTTGCTCCCATATTTTCGAGCTTTCTCAGGAAGGATAAAACAAATGGAAAAGCCCATAGCTATTGAAGTACAAGGTATTACGAAAACCTTTGGAAATAAGATAATTGCTAATAAAGACGTTACAATGAACATAAGAGAGGGTGAAATTCTATCTATTCTCGGTGAGAACGGATGCGGCAAGACTACTCTTATGAATATGATTGCGGGAATTTATTATCCCGATTCAGGAAAAATCGTAATTAAGGGAGAGGAAGTAAAAATTACCTCCCCCAAGGACGCATTTAAATATGGAATTGGCATGATTCATCAGCACTTTAAGTTGATTGATGTTTTTACAGCCGCAGAAAATATTACACTCGGTATTAAAGAAGGCAAATACAATCTAAAATTGGTAAAAGAACGTATTCGCGAAATGTGCGATAAATACGGTTTTCATATAGATCCAGATAAAAAAATACATGAAATGTCTGTTTCTGAAAAACAGACTGTTGAAATCATAAAGGTTCTCTACAGGGGCGCCGATATCCTTATTCTTGACGAGCCGACCGCCGTACTCACACCGCAGGAAATTCGTCGGCTCTTCGATATCCTTCGCGCAATGCGTAAAGACGGCAAATCAATTGTCATAATAACGCATAAGCTCAACGAGGTTATGGAAATTTCAGATAGAGTTACCGTTATGCGTAAGGGTGAGCATATAGCGACCGTCGATACGGCAAACACAAGCGAACGTGAACTCACCGAAATGATGGTAGGTCAAAAAATTACCTTGAATATTGATAGACCTATGCCCCAAAACTCGGAACTTAGACTTAAAATTGACTCTATATCCGTAACCAACAGCGAGGGCTTTCGTGTTCTTGACGACGTTTCCTTTTCGGTTAATAGCGGTGAAATTCTCGGTATTGCAGGAATTGCGGGAAGCGGACAAAGAGAGCTTCTTGAGGCAATCGCAGGTTTACAAAAAGTGAACGAGGGCGCGCATATCTCCTATTATGCCCCCGAATCAAACGAGCCGGAAGAATTATTAGGCAAATCACCTCTTAAAATTCGCGAGCTTGGCGTCAGACTTTCATTTGTCCCTGAGGATAGACTCGGAATGGGACTGGTCGGCAACATGAATATTGTTGATAATATGATGTTAAGAAGCTATAGAAAGGGACATTCGGTGTTTGTTGACCGAAAAGCTCCCGCTGACCTTGCATCAGAAATTATTAAAAATCTTCAGATCTCTACCCCTTCGTCACAAACAATCGTCAGAAATCTTTCGGGCGGTAACGTTCAAAAGGTCTTGGTAGGCAGAGAAATCGCATCTATACCTACGGTTTTAATGGCGGCATATCCTGTCAGAGGTCTTGATATAAATTCCTCATATATGATATATAATCTTCTGACCAAACAGAAACAAAACGGCGTTGCCGTAATCTTTGTCGGTGAGGACCTCGACGTTTTGCTTGAGCTATGCGATAGGATTTTGGTTATCAGCGCAGGACGCGTCGCGGGAATCGTTGATGCGAGAACTGCTTCTAAAGAAGAAATCGGTCTTTTAATGGTGAAAACCAATTCTTTCAAAAACGATGAAGGAGGAAGCGAGGAGTGAATAAAAAAGTAATTCAATCCGAAAAAAACCAGCGTGAGCCGCTTTTCCGTATTGTCAAGCGTGATACTCTTTCCTTAGAGCAGAAAATACTTGTATATGCAGTAGCTCTTATTGGCGGACTTCTTTTGAGTAGTATCTTGTGTACTATTTTTTCAGACGGAAAAAATCCAATAGCATATTTTAACGCGATGATTTCTGGTGCTTTTTCAACCTCAAGGAAAATTTGGATACTTCTTCGTGACTGTGCTCTTCTCCTTGGTGTTTCCCTCGCGCTTGTTCCTGCATTTAAAATGAGATTCTGGAACTTGGGTGGAAACGGACAGGTGCTTGTGGGTTGTCTTTCTTGCATTGCTTGTATGTACTATCTTGGCGGAAAGCTTCCCGATCCCGTTGTCGTAATTCTCATGATAGCTTCGAGTATTTTAGCGGGCGCAATTTGGGCAGTATTACCTGCGATTTTTAAAGCCCTGTTCAACACAAACGAGTCTTTGTTTACTCTTATGATGAACTATATTGCTCAAGGGCTTGTGGCTGTTTGTATTAATGCTTGGGTAAAGGGCGGCTCCGGCGTTTTAAATCCCTTGCCTTATGCTCATCTCCCGATAATTCTGAACGACTATCTCCTTACAATTCTCATTTTCGCAGTTCTCTGCCTTGGTATATATATCTATCTCAAATATAGCAAGCACGGATATGAAATTGCCGTTGTTGGTGAAAGCCAAAATACCGCTAAGTATATTGGTATAAACGTTAAGGTAGTCATAATTAGAACGCTTATTCTATCGGGCGCTATCTGCGGTCTCGTCGGTTTGTTGATAGGCGGTGCAATGAACTACACTGTAAATGCGAACTCGGCGAACAATATGGGATTTACCGGTATCATGACCGCTTGGCTTGCTAATTTCAATCCTATCCTGATGATTTTCTCATGTCTATTTATAACATTTATTTCTAAAGGTATGGTACAGGTTCGCAAGGACTTCAAATTCACAAACGACGCTATAGCAAATTTTGTAATAGGTCTGATTTATTTTTGTGTTATCTCCTGCGCGTTCTTTATAAACTATAAGGTAATATTTAATAAGAAGAGGAATAGAAAGGAGATTGCAGAATGATAGTAACCTTTTTTGTCGGAGCTATTGCTCTTGCTACCGTTTTTCTATTTGGTTGTGTAGGTGAAATTCTTACCGAAAAGGCAGGCCATCTTAATTTAGGTATTCCGGGAATTATGTGCTCGGGTACTGCC